>NZ_RZTC01000050.1:0-45562 GCF_004023165.1 Mesorhizobium sp. M7A.F.Ca.MR.176.00.0.0
GCCTTCGTCCTCGATGTAGCGTCCGTTGACATAGTGCGATGCCGTGGGCTGAGCGCGCATGGAAGTCTCCAGATTGTCTTTCGCGGCATGCGGATCGTGCAGTCACACGATCATGCTCTATCTGTCCGACGCCTGCCAGCGCGGATTGATCCATGGTTCCTGGTTGGACGGCGCCAGCGGCGTGCGGCCAAGGATGTGGTCGGAAGCCTTCTCGCCGGTCATGATCGAGGGCGCGTTGAGATTGCCGTTGGTGACGCGCGGGAAGATCGACGAATCGGCGACCCGCAAGCCTTCGATGCCGATGACCCGGCACTCCGGATCGACGACACTCATCATGTCGTCGGCGCGGCCCATCTTGCAAGTGCCGCAAGGATGGTAGGCGCTCTCGGCATGATCGCGGATGAAGATGTCGAGCTCGTCGTCCGACTGCATGTGGCTGCCCGGCGAGATTTCCTTGCCGCGATAGGGGTCGAACGCCGACTGCCCGAAGATCTCGCGCGTCAGCCTGATGCAGTGGCGGAACTCCGCCCAATCGTCTGGATGCGACATGTAGTTGAAGCGGATCACCGGCTTGGATTTCGGGTCCGGCGAACGCAGCGTCACCGAACCGCGCGACTTCGAGCGCATCGGTCCGACATGCGCCTGGAAGCCGTGCGATTTCGCAGCCGCCTTGCCATCATAGCGGACTGCCGCCGGGATGAAATGGTACTGGATATCGGGGTAGTCAACGCCGGCGCGCGAGCGCACGAAGGCCGCCGCTTCGAAATGGTTGGTGGCGCCAAGCCCGGTCTTGAGGAACAGCCACTGCGCCCCGATGAGCGCTTTCGAGAACGGATTCAGCACCGAATTGAGCGTGATCGGCAGCAATGATTCCTGCTGGATGTAGAGCTCCATATGGTCCTGCAAATTGCGGCCGACGCCGGGCCTGTCGGCCACCACCGGAATGCCGTTTTCGCGCAAATGTTCGGCCGGGCCGATGCCGGACAGCATCAGGATCTTCGGCGAATTGATCGACGATGCGGCGACAATCACCTCACGTCGCGCCTTAACAACCTGAATCTGTTTGTGAGCTTCGATCTCGACGCCGATGGCGCGCTGATTCTCGATGATCACCCGCCGCGCAAAGCCCTTGACCAGACTTACGTTTTTGCGCTTCAGCGCCGGCTTCAGATAGGCCGATGCCGCCGACCAGCGGCGACCGCCGCTGATGGTCTGCTCCATCGGCCCAAACCCTTCCTGCTTGGAACCATTGTAGTCTTCGGTCAGTTCGAACCCGGCCTGGCGACCAGCCTCGACAAAGGCGCCATAGAGCGGATTTTTACGCGAGCCGCGCTGCACATGCAGCGGCCCGCCATGGCCGCGCCAGCCATCCTCGCCGCCGTCCGAATTTTCCATACGCTTGAAATAGGGGAGCACGTCGGCGAAGCCCCAGCCGGCCGCACCCTCTTCGGCCCAATGGTCGAAATCGCGGGCGTGGCCGCGCACATATACCATACCGTTGATCGAGGACGAGCCGCCGATCACCTTGCCGCGCGGTGTCGCCAGCACACGGCCGCCGAGATGCGGCTCCGGCTCGCTGGCAAAGCCCCAGTCATAGAGGCTCATGTTGAGCGGGATCGACAGCGCCGACGGCATCTGGATCAGCGGCCCGATATCGCTGCCGCCGAATTCGATGACGATGACCGAATGCTTGCCGTCTTCAGACAGGCGATAGGCCATGGCCGAGCCGGCCGAGCCGGAGCCGATGATGACGAAATCTGCTTCAAGCATGGTTCATATGCGCCATGAAATCGGCGAGCGAGACATTGCCGCCGGTAGCCACAACAAGGGCGGTCTTGCCCCTCACATCCACCTTGCCGCCGAGCAGTGCGGCGAGCGAGGCGGCCCCCGAGGGCTCGAGCACCAGCTTCATGCGCTCGAAAGCGATCCGCATGGCGCTGCACACCGATTGGTCGTCGACGGTGATGCCGCGAACACCGGCGGTCTTGACTGCCGCGAAAGGCGCGTCGCCCGGCCGTCGCGACATCAGCCCGTCGCAGATCGACTTCGGCCCGATCGGCATCGTCTCGATGCTGCCATGTGCCAGCGACGAGCCCATGCCGTTGAAACCTTCAGGTTCGACGCCGATGATCTCAGTGGCGGGCGACAGATAGTGGAAGGCGAGCGAAACGCCGCCGATCAGCCCACCGCCACCGACCGAGCAGAACAAAAGATCGGCGCTGGCGCCTTTGGCTTCGAGTTGGTCAAGCGCTTCGAGGCCGGCGCCCGCCTGGCCGGCAACGATCTCCGGATCGTCAAATGGATGCAGCAGGGCCAAGCCTTCGGTCTCGGCGATCTCACGTGCCTTGGCGGCGGCGACTTCCTCACGCGCGCGTTCGCCATGGTCGGTCAGCACGACGCGGGCGCCATAGCCGGCCGTAGCATCACGCTTGGCGGTCGGTGCGTCGATCGGCATGACGATGGTGACGGGAATGCCGAGCGCCTGGCCGGCAGCCGCCAGCCCTTGCGCGAAATTGCCGGAGGAGTAGGCGACGACGCCTTTCCTGGCCTCATCAGTGGAAAGCTGCTTCAGGCGCCAATAGGCGCCGCGCACCTTGAACGATCCGGCCCATTGCAGCGATTCCGGCTTGATGAAGACGCGGGCCGCACCCGTCTCGCGGGCCAGTGCCGCCGATTCCAGCAGCGGTGTGATCTGCGTCGCGCTGGAGGTGACGGCATAGGCCTGCTTGAGGTGGTCGAGGGAGGGGACGAGAAGGTCTGACATCATTCGCCTCGCGGATACCTTTTGCTCTCTTCGAGAGTGTCGAGGTTCATGTGATTGCGCATGTAACGCTCGGACGCTTTTTGCAGCGGCTGGAAATCCCAGGGGTAATAGGCGCCGTTGCGCAGCGCCGGATAGACGACCCAGCGGCGCGCCTGGTTTTCGCGGACAGCGGCGTCGAAGCCGGCCATGTCCCAGCGCGCCTGGACCTTGTCCATGAATGCCGCCACCAGGCCCGCATTGGCCGCGTCGTCGGCCAGATTGTCCCGTTCGAGCGGATCGGCTTCGAGATCGAACAGTTGCGGCGGATCGAGTTCACAATGGACGAATTTGTATCTGCCGTCGCGGATCGCAACCAAGGGCGCGTTGGACCCTTCGGCCGCATATTCCATCAGCACCGGCGCGGTGCGCTCAATACCCTTGGTGAGCGGCAGCAGCGACTGGCCGTCGGTCCACGGCGCGATTGCAGCGATGTCGATGCCGGCGAGGTCGCAAAGCGTCGGCGCCACGTCAAGATTGGAAACCGGCGTCTCGATCAGCCCGGCGTGAACGCCCTTGCCGGCAATCATCAGCGGCACGCGCGCCGAGCCCTCGAAGAAGCTCATCTTGAACCATAGGCCGCGCTCGCCGAGCATGTCGCCGTGGTCCGAGCAGAACAGGATGATTGTGTCGTCGGCCATGCGGGTGCGCTCGAGAACATCCAGGATCTCGCCCAGCTTGTCGTCGACATAGGAGATGTTGGCGAAATAGCCCTGCCGCGAACGACGCACCTGTTCCGGCGTGATCTCGAAGGAAGGATAATCGCTGGCGTGGTACAGCCGCCGGGAATGCGCATCCTGCTCGTCATGCGCGATGAACCCGGTTTCCGGATCCAGCGCCTGGCAATGCTCATAGAGATCCCAATACTGCTTGCGCGCGACATAGGGATCGTGCGGGTGCGACAGCGAGACGGTGAGGCACCATGGCCGATGGCTCGCATCGTCCTGTTCGCGCGAAAGCTGATAGAGCTTCTGTGTGGCTAGGAACACGACCTCGTCGTCATACTCCATCTGGTTGGTGATCTCGGCAACGCCGGCGCCGGTCACCGAGCCCAGATTGTGATACCACCAGTCGATACGCTCGCCGGGCTTGCGGTAGTCCGGCGTCCAGCCGAAATCGGCAGGGTAGATGTCGGTCGTCAGCCGTTCCTCGAAACCGTGCAACTGGTCCGGCCCGACGAAATGCATCTTGCCCGACAGGCAGGTGTAGTAGCCGGCGGCGCGCAGATGATGGGCGAAGGTCGGGATCGACGAGGCGAATTCGGCGGCATTGTCGTAGACGCCGGTGCGCGACGGCAATTGCCCGCTCATGAACGAGGCACGGCCCGGTGCGCAGAGCGGCGACGCCGTGTAGTTGTTGGCAAAGCGCGCCGATCGTGCGGCCAACGCTTTCAGGTGCGGTACGTGCAGAAACTCCGCCGGACCGTCGGGAAACAAGGTGCCGTTGAGCTGGTCGACCATGACGATCAGGAAGTTGGGTCGCTTCATTGTCACTGTTTGCACCGCTCACCGAGTTTGGTTCCGAGATAGTCCTCGACCAGCGCGATCGCGGTCGCGGCGTCGGGCACGCCGTCCTTCAGCGCCCGCCTGATGTAGAGCCCATCGATCATCGCCGCTGTCGCTTCGGCTGCGCGGTCGGCTTCGGCTCTGGGCAAGATGCCGGTCAGCCCGCTCATCAGGTTCGAATGCAGTCGCCGCGCATAGACCCTGAGCAGTCGGCGCAAGGCCGACGATTTCTGCGCTTCGACATAGAAGGCGAGCCAGGCGGCGATGGTTTCCGGCTGGAACTGGATGTCGGAGAAATTGACAGCCACCACGGCCGAAACGCGTTCGCGCGGGGTGGCAGCCGATTGAAGGGCGCGTCGCATGTCGATGGTCAGTTCGGCCAGGATGTGCCGCATCGTCGCCAGCAACAGTTCGTCCTTTGCGCCGAAATAGTGATGGGCAAGAGCCGACGAAACCCCGGCGCGTCCGGCGATCTCGGACATGGTGACGTCGAGCGAGCCGCGCTCGCCGATCGCCGAGATCGTCGCGTCGATCAGCGCCTTGCGGCGCAGCGGTTCCATTCCGACTTTCGGCATCTCGCGATGATCCTTTGAGAAAACAGGATTATTTTTTATTGACGCGTCAATCAACAAAAAAATCGACCGCGATCTTGGCTGTACCAAGCGATTGTCCTTCACGAAGTGGGCAGGATTGTTTATATTTGAACAATAAAGGCGAAATGCGCCCTGAGCCCACATGTTAGGCTGGCGCCAAGGATGGAGACCGCCATGACCGCATGCATCGTTGGCTGGGCGCATTCGCGCTTCGGCAAGCTCGAGGGCGAAACGCTCGAAAATCTGATCGTCAAGGTGGCAACCGACGCGCTCGACCATGCCGGCGTCGGTCCCGACGAGGTCGACGAGATCGTGCTCGGCCATTTCAACGCCGGCTTTTCGGCGCAGGATTTTACCGCCAGCCTGGTGCTTCAGGCCGACGACCGGCTGCGCTTCAAGCCGGCGACGCGCGTCGAGAACGCTTGCGCCACCGGATCGGCCGCGGTCCGTCAGGGCATCCGCGCCATCGACGCCAATGCCGCCCGCATCGTGCTGGTGGTCGGCGCCGAGCAGATGACGACGACGCCGGGGCCGGAGATCGGCAAGAACCTGCTCAAGGCGTCCTATCTGCCCGAGGACGGCGAGACACCGGCGGGGTTCGCCGGCGTCTTCGGCAAGATCGCGCAGGCCTATTTTCAGCGCCACGGCGACCAGTCGGATGCGCTGGCCATGATTGCCGCCAAGAACCACAAGAACGGCGTCGACAACCCCTATGCACAGATGCGCAAGGATTTCGGCTACGAGTTCTGCCGCCAGGAGAGCGAGAAGAACCCGTTCGTTGCCGGCCCACTGAAGCGCACCGACTGCTCGCTGGTCTCCGACGGCGCCGCCGCCCTTATCCTTGCCGACACCGCCACGGCGCTGAAGATGCGCCGTGCCGTTGCCTTCCGCGCCAACGAGCATGTGCAGGATTTCCTGCCGATGTCGAAGCGCGACATCCTGACCTTCGAAGGCTGCGAACAGGCCTGGAACCGGGCGTTGAAATCAGCCGGCGTGACGCTCGACGATCTGTCCTTCGTCGAGACGCATGACTGCTTCACCATTGCCGAACTGATCGAATATGAGGCGATGGGTCTTGCCAAGCCGGGAGAGGGGGCCAAGCTTGCGCTGGACGGCACAACGGCCAGGGATGGCCGCCTGCCGGTCAATCCCTCCGGTGGGCTGAAGGCCAAGGGCCATCCGATCGGCGCCACGGGCGTGTCGATGCATGTCTTGACCGCCATGCAGCTTGTCGGCGAGGCCGGCGGCATCCAGGTGCCGGGCGCCAAGCTTGGCGGCATCTTCAATATGGGCGGTGCCGCGGTCGCCAACTACGTTTCCATTCTCGACCGGATCAGGTAAACCGCCCGCATTTACGGGAGGGTTCATGACAAATCCGGTTCTGATCGAAGTGTTGCGCGGCGCGATCGTCGAGAGCGCGCATCGCGGCTCAGTCGCGGTCTTCGATGGCGATGGCAAGCCCGTCTGGGAGATCGGCGACACAGCCAAGCCGGTGTTTCCGCGCTCGGCGGTCAAGGCGATCCAGGCACTGCCGCTGGTCGAAAGCGGTGCGGCCGATGCCTATGGCTTCGGCAACCGCGAACTGGCGCTCGCCTGTGCGTCCCACTCAGGCGAGCCGGCCCATGTCGAACTGGCGCGATCCATTCTGTCCAAGGTCGGGCTGGATGGGTCGGCGCTCGAGTGCGGCACGCATTGGCCGTCCAATCATGACGCCGAGATTGCGCTCGCCCGCGCCGGCGGCTCGCCGAACGCATTGCACAACAATTGCTCCGGCAAGCATTCCGGCTTCCTCTGCACCTGCGTCCACGCGGGCATTGCGCATCGTGGCTATGTCAAGCCGGGACATGGCTTGCAGGAACTGGTGCGCGACGCCATGCAATCGGTGACGGGCGCTGTCCATGGTGAGGACCAGCGGGCCATCGATGGCTGTTCGATCCCAACCTATGCGGTGCCGCTCAGGAGCTTTGCGATCGGCTTTGCCCGCATGGCCACGACATCAGGTTTTGGCCCCGAGCGAGCCAAGGCCGCGAGGCGGCTGCTGGCCGCCTGCATGGCCGAGCCGTTCTTCGTTGCCGGCACAGGCCGCGAAGACGTCGCACTGATGGAGGCCGCACCAGGGCGGATTTTCACCAAAGGCGGCGCCGAGGGCGTCCATTGTGCCGCAATTCCGGAGCTTGGTCTCGGCATCGCGCTCAAATGCGATGATGGCGCCGGCCGCGCCGGCGAAGCCATGATTGCCACCGTCCTCGCCAAACTGTTGCGCGCCGACGAGGCATTGGCGTTCAAGCTGAGCGAGTTGGCAAACACGCCCATAGAAAACCGCAACGGTGCCAAGGTCGGGGCGCTGAGGCCGACGGCAGCCCTCAACTGACGTGATTGCGCTCGACGGTCAGATGCGCATAGCCGGTATCGTTTGACGAGGCGAGGTCGCCCGTTGCGGGCTCGGCCCAGCGCTGGCCGACAACCGCACCGTTGAGCGCGCCGTCGATGATATTGTCTGAAATGACCGCCGTGCCGGCACCCTCGACCACGGACACGACGATACCGGTTCCGGCCTTGCGGATGATGTTGCCCGTAGCGACGACATTGCGCAGGTAGGGACCCCAGCCGATCTGCATGCCATAAAGCGGCGCGTTCTCGATGACGTTGTTGGAAACGGTGGTGTCGGCCTCAACGCCGATGCCGACGCCAAATCCCGGCGAGTCGGCGGGGTAGGGACCGCTGGTCGACAGATTGCGCACGATGTTGCCGGAGCAGACGCCCATGCGGCCGCCTTCGTTGAAATTGACGATCGAGATGCCGTTGGCGGCGCCGTCGACGATGTTGTTGCTGATGATGGCGCCTTCGAACGAGAACTCGGAATAGACCGCCGTTTCGCCCGAGCGCGAGCAGGTGTTGCCCGATATCTGCAGGTTGCTGGCGCTGTTGGCGCGGATCGCCGAGAAGGCGCAGTCCGAGACGATGTTGCCCGAGATGACGACATTGCCGGCGCGAAAGGCATTGATGCCGTTGCCGTTCTGCCCGGTTCCGCCGCTGCGTGCCTGGATCCGTTGGACGCGGTTGCCGGTGACCATGGTGCCGTCTTCGGCCACCTGCCAGCGGTGCACGAGGATGCCGCCATTGGCGCAATCGGAGACGGTGTTGCCCGTAATGGACAGCCCGCCAGCCTCGACCGAGTAAATGCCGGCATCGGCGGCGCCCGATATCTCGCTGCGCTCGATCCGGCCGATCGCGTGTTCCAGCGCCAGTCCGTTCTTGCTGCTGCCGGTGATCTGACAATTGTCGATGGCGAGGTGCGCGATACGGCGCAGATCGAGCAGCCCTTGCGTGTAATCGCCCATCGTGCGGTTCGAACCATCAAAGACCAGACCGCTGAGTTCGATATGGTCAGCCTGTTCGGCCATGAAAAGGTGGCCGTCACCGCCGTAAACGACGCGCGTCGCGCCCGGCACCCCGGAAAGACGTACGCGGCCGGGCAGTGAAAGATTGGAGACGACATAGGTGCCGGGCGGCAGGAACACCGGCATATCGCGGGCATTGGCGTCACGCAGCAGCTTGGCGAAGGTCTTGCTCTGATCGTCTGATGTGCCGGGCTGCACGCCGAGTTCTGTGGCATTGATCGAGCCGCGCATCGAGGCTTTCTCGATGCCGCTCAAGCTTGCGGCCACCGCCTTGCCGAGCGCAAGCCCCATGACGGCAAAGCCGGCGGTCCCAGTCAGCAGCGTTCGCCTGTTCAACATCGGCACAGAATCCCAGCGTTGAGCCAGCTATCGCAGGAATCGTGCCAGCCGTTCTGTCTCTCCTGCCGAGCGCGCGACAATGGCTTGTCGAGCAGCCTCTGCGGGCCTAAGTTCAGGAAATGAGCAGAGCTTTCACCCGCGAGGAAGACAGCGAAAATGCCATCGCCGGCGTCGGTGAGCGGCCGGTCAGCCACCATCGCAATCTGGTGACGGAACGCGGCCTGGCGCAGATCGAGGACAATCTCGCCGATCTGCGCGACATACTGGCGAAGGCCGAACGCAAAGCCGACCGCGAGCGCATCGCGGTCGTGTCGCGCGACCTGCGCTATTGGACCGCCCGGCGTGAAAGCGCCGAACTCTCGGTGCCGGAGCCGGGCAGTAACCTTGTGCGCTTCGGCATGGGCGTCACGATCGAGAGCAATGACGGCAGGAAGGTCCACTGGAAAATTGTCGGCGAAGACGAGGCTGATCCCACCAAGGGTAGCATTTCGCATGTTTCGCCGATGGCGGTCGCCCTATTCGGCAAGAAGATCGGCGACTTGGCCAGCGTCAACGGCAAGGAATGGGAAATCGTCAAGCTTTCCGAGAGCTAATCCTCGATCTTGACGACATGGTCGCGGAAGAACGCCGCGGCTCCGGCTTCATCGATCTCGCCTGAAGCAACGGCCATGACGAATTCGTAGAGCGTGCCGTTGTCGGCTGTCAGGACATGGCCGTTCACGATCAAAAATGCACCGGCTGCAACTATGGCCGTGCGCTTGTTGCCGTCGACAAAGGCATGATTTCTTGCGATGCCGAAGACATAGGCGGCTGCTAGGTCTTCAACCGAAGGGTTTTCGTAGTTGGCCTTGTTCTCGGCACGCGCGAGCGCAGATTCGAGAGCATTTTCATCTCTCAAACCTTGAGCACCGCCATGCCTGCGCAACTGCTCGGCATGCATCGCTTCAACCGCACGCCGGGTAAGGAACTCCCAGCTCATTCGGCGAGCTTCTGAAGCGCGACCTTGTATTTGTCCATGACCTTGCGAGCAGCTTCCATCTGCCGCTCGAAACTGTCGTCCATCGGCTCAAGGGCAATGCCCTTGTCCGTTTCGACGATCTGGAGCTGATCACCTGTCTTCATGTTCAGACGATCGAGCAGATCCTTGGGCAGGATCACACCTTCCGAATTACCGATCTTGCGAATGGTCGTGTTCATGACAGATATCCTGTTGCAACGCCGATTATAACTCGACCGGCGAGAAGTTGCAACAGGTATTATAACAAGCCTAGCGGACCGCCAGCAGCCGGTCCAGCAGCCGATCCGCCGCCTCCGGAATAACAGTTCCCGGCGGGAAGATCTCGGCAGCGCCGGCCTGTCGCACCGCGTCATAGTCTTGCGGTGGGATGACGCCGCCGGCGACGATCAGCATGTCGCCGCAGCCGAGCTTTTTCAGCGCGTCGCGCAGTTCGGGGATCAGCGTCAGATGTCCCGCCGCCAGCGACGAGGCGCCGACGATGTGGACGTCCTGTGCGACCGCCAGCTTGGCGATCTCCTCCGGTGTCTGGAACATCGCGCCGACGGTGACGTCGAAGCCGACATCGGCGAAGGCGGTGGCGATGACCTTCTGGCCGCGGTCGTGGCCGTCCTGTCCCATCTTGGCGACCAGGATGCGCGGCTTGCCGCCGGTCTTCTTCTCGAAGGCGTCAAGCTTGTCCTGCAGACCGTCGACCACGGGATGATCGCCAAGCGCCTTCCGATAGACCCCGGAAATGGTCTGTACCGTGGCGACGTGGCGCCCAAACGCCCTTTCCAACGCGAATGAAATCTCGCCGACCGTGGCATTGGCGCGCGCCGCTCGGATGGCGAATTCCAGCAGGTTTTCATTGCCTTGCGCGGCACGGGTCAGCTCATCGAGCGCGCTTTCGACGGCGGCGACGTCGCGCGTGCCCTTCAGCCGTTGCAGCTTCGACAATTGCCGGGCCCTGACCTCGGCATTGTCGATCTTCAGCACGTCGACCTCGATGTCGGTCTCGGGCCGATGGGCGTTGACGCCGACCAGCATCTGCTCGCCGGAATCGATGCGCGCCTGCGTGCGCGCGGCGGCTTCCTCGATGCGCAGCTTGGGAATGCCCTGTTCGGTCGCCGCTGCCATGCCGCCGAGCGCCTCGACCTCCTCGATGTGGGCAAGAGCGCGCGCCGCCAGATCATGCGTCAGCCGTTCGAGATAGGCCGAACCGCCCCACGGGTCGATGATGCGCGTGGTACCGGATTCCTTTTGCAGGATGAGCTGGGTGTTGCGGGCGATCCGCGCCGAGTGGTCGGTCGGCAGCGCCATCGCCTCGTCGAAGGAATTGGTGTGCAGCGACTGGGTGTGGCCCTGCGTTGCAGCCATCGCCTCGATCATGGTGCGGATGATGTTGTTGTAGGGATCCTGCGCCGTCAGCGACCAGCCAGAAGTCTGGCAATGGGTGCGCAGCGACAGCGAGCGCTCGTCCTTGGGCGAAAAATTCTTCTGCATCAGGGTCGCCCACAACAGGCGCGCGGCCCGCAGCTTGGCGACTTCCATGAAGAAATTCATGCCGATGGCCCAGAAGAAGGACAGGCGAGGCGCAAAGCGGTCGATGTCGAGGCCCGCCGCGACGCCGGCGCGGGCATATTCGATGCCATCGGCGATCGTGTAGGCGAGCTCAAGGTCGGCCGTCGCGCCGGCCTCCTGCATGTGATAGCCGGAGATCGATATCGAATTGAACTTCGGCATGTTCTTCGATGTGTATGAGAAGATGTCCGACACGATCCGCATCGAAGGTTTTGGCGGATAGATGTAGGTGTTGCGGACCATGAACTCCTTCAAAATGTCGTTCTGAATGGTCCCGGCGAGATCCCTCTGTGCAACGCCCTGTTCTTCCGCGGCGACGATGTAAAGCGCCATGATCGGCAGCACCGCGCCGTTCATCGTCATCGATACCGTCATCTCGTCGAGCGGAATGCCGTCGAAGAGCTGCCGCATGTCGAGGATGGAATCGATGGCGACGCCCGCCATGCCAACATCGCCGGCAACGCGCGGGTGGTCGCTGTCATAGCCGCGATGCGTGGCGAGATCGAAGGCGACCGACAGCCCCTTCTGGCCGGCGGCAAGGTTGCGCCGGTAAAAGGCGTTGGAATCTTCGGCCGTCGAGAAACCGGCATATTGCCGGATCGTCCAGGGCTGCTGGACATACATGGTCGGGTAGGGGCCGCGCACGAAGGGCGGCAGCCCCGGATAGGTGTCGAGATGCGGCAGCCCCTTGAGATCGCTTTGATTGTACAGATGCTTGGCAATGAGCCCTTCCGGCGTGGTCCGCTGGCCTTTGACCTCGACAGGCGTGCGGCGTGGCGGGACCCAGCCGATCTGGCCGAAGTCCGGGATCAAGAGCCGGCTCCGATCGATTGGTCGATGCGGACTGGAAACAGCGGCTCGCAAACGGCAACGCCTTCGGTGAAGGCCGGTCGCCGTTCCGCCGCCAGCGTCTCGACGGGGCGTTCGTTCTTCGATGGATAGAGCGTGGTGCCGATGATGGCCCGTTCACCTGTGCGGTAGGCTGCATTGCGCTGCTCCGCCGCTGCGTGGACGCGCTTCTGGATGTGTCCGTCCTGAAGGCTGGACAGGACACCGCCCTCGGCTTCGATCGTCTGCAACTCCGCCCAGGCCAGTTCGCACAATTCCGCGGTCAGCGCTTCCACAGCGCCGGAACCATAGGCGGGATCGGTGACATGATCGATATGGCTTTCATTGGCCATGATCAGCTGCGTGTTGCGGGCAACACGACGGGCAAAACCCGCCGGCAGACCGTGCGCGATCGTGTGCGGCAGGATGGAGATCGAATCGGCGCCGCCGCACGCCGCGGCAAAGCATGCAATGGTGGTGCGCAGGATGTTGGTCTCCGGGTCCATCGCCGTCATCATGCGAAACGACGTCTCGGCATGGATACTGGCCGTGGATGTCGGGATCGAACAAGCCTCCTGCACCCGCGCCCAGAGCCTGCGCAGCGCCCGCATCTTGGCTATCGACAGCAACTGGTCCTGGTCGACGCTGAGTGCAAAACCGATATGAGGTGCGGCATAGACAAGCGGCTGCCGCGCCGTCTCGAACATTCTGAGGTAGGAGACAGCCGAAGCCAGCATGATGCCAAGTTCCTGCGCTTCCGTGGCGCCGGCATTGTGGAACACGCGCCCGTCAGCTTCCAGCAGCACGCCCGGAACGCCCATCGCGAAGAAATGCGCCAGCGACTGCGGCATGGAGGCCCGCAGCGCCTCGATCGACATGCGCAGCCGACCCGTTCCCGCGAAGATCGCTGCTGGATCGATGCCGAAGGAGAGGTTGAGTTTTGCCGGGTCCGACCGCCGCTTGCTCAGGAAAGCGACCAGCCAGTCGGCCACGGCGCGGCTCCAGGGATGGGCGTCGATGCGAACCTGGATGCGGTTGAGCGGTATGCCGTCCAGCACCGCCTCCAACGCCCCCGCCGTTCTCGGCAAGCCGTATCCGAACGCGTTCGGCGCCCCCTCGAAGACCAGCGACAATCCCGTGGCACCCTGTGCCACATCTTCCAGCGCTTGGCTTCTGGCGCGGTTGGTGTCGGGATCGTCGACCCGCTGGCTGACGATCCATGACGATTTCGGGTTTGCGCGCACGATCGGTTCCGCCGCGGTGCTGCGGTCGTAGAGCGGTTCGATACGGATGTTGTCGTCGCTGTGCGAGACCAGCCTTTCCTCGAAGGAAGCGCCTGCCAAAGCCCTTTCCGCCAATGCGAGCCATCGCTGGCGCTCGATGTTTTCGGGTTCCACGTCCTGGATCAAGGCTCCGGCGCCCATCCGTCCTCCTCGTTTCATGCGGCCGCACCGGCCGGGAGCGGTCCAGTCTACGGTCCCCGGTCCGATATCGCAATGCAATGCGCTTTCAGAGACCGGATTCGATCCATCAGATATAGGTCAGTCCGCATGGACGACGATTGCCAAACAGCGGCAAAATCCGCAAGCTCCAAAAACCCGGTTTGACCGAATGGCCCGGATTTGGACGAATGGCCCCGATTTGGACGAATGGCATTGTCGCTGTGCAATGGCCTCACTATACCTGCGGCAAGGCCACTGGCTTTAGACACATCAGTTTGCGGAGACCGGACATATGGCTGACGACACCAGTATTTTCATCGGCGCCAGCCGCAAGCCCGACGACAGCTATCAGCGTGCCGAGCAACTGTTGCTGCAATATGGGAATCGTCATGGCCTGGTGACCGGCGCCACCGGTACCGGCAAGACTGTCACCTTGCAGATCCTGGCCGAAGGATTTTCCAACGCCGGCGTGCCTGTGTTCTGCGCCGACATCAAGGGGGATCTGTCGGGCATCGCGATGATGGGCACGGCACAGGATTTCCTCGTCAAGCGGGCCGAACAGGTCAAGCTCGATCCTTATGGCTTCCAAGAATTCCCCGTCATCTTCTGGGACTTGTTCGGCGAACAGGGTCATCCGATCCGCGCCACGGTCTCGGAAATGGGGCCGTTGTTGCTGTCGCGCCTGATGAACCTGACCGAGGCGCAGGAAGGCATCATGAACATCGCCTTCCGCCTAGCTGACGAGGAAGGTCTGCTGCTGCTCGACATGAAGGACCTGCAGGCGCTCTTGGCCAACATCGCCGAGCGTGCCGACGAGATCGGCTCGCGCTACGGCAACGTGACGAAGCCATCGGTCGGGGCGATCCAGCGCACGCTGCTGGTCCTGGAGCAACAGGGAGCCGCAAATTTCTTCGGCGAACCGGCACTGCGTATCGCCGATATCATGCGCACCACCCGCGACGGACGCGGCGCCATCAGCGTGCTTGCCGCCGACAAGCTGATGATGAATCCGCGGCTCTACGCGACCTTCCTGCTATGGCTGATGTCGGAACTGTTCGAGGTGCTGCCGGAAGTCGGCGACCCCGACAAGCCGAAGCTGGTGTTCTTTTTCGACGAGGCGCATCTTCTGTTCGACGAAGCACCCAAGGTGCTGATCGATCGCGTCGAACAAGTGGTCCGACTGATCCGCTCGAAGGGCGTCGGCGTCTATTTCGTCACGCAGAACCCGTTGGATATCCCTGAAAAAGTCCTGGCCCAGCTCGGCAATCGCGTCCAGCACGCGCTGCGCGCCTATACGCCGCGTGAGCAGCAGGCAGTCCGGACGGCGGCCGAAACGTTCCGGCCAAATCCCGATTTCGACTGCATGACCGCCATTACCCAGCTTGCCACGGGCGAAGCGCTGGTCTCGACGCTGGAGGCCAAGGGTGTCCCGTCCATGGTGCAGCGGACCCTGATCCGCCCGCCGTCGTCGCGCCTTGGACCGATAACGGCAGCCGAGCGACAAAAGCTGATCCAGGAGAGCCCGGTCGCCGGCCAGTACGATCAGGCCGTCGATCGCGAATCGGCTTTCGAAATGCTGCAAAAAAAAGCCAAGGACGCGCAGGATGCCGAAGAGCAGGCCCAGCAGGCCGGCAGCGGCGGCTCGCGCTGGACCATTCCGGGCTTCGGCAATGACGATCCCGCGCCGCAATCGGGTGGCAGGCGCACATCTGCACCGCGCCCGTCCAACCGCCAGACGGTGGCCGAGGCGGCGATCAAGTCGGTGGTGCGCTCGGTTGGCTCGTCGGTCGGCCGGGCAATCGTGCGCGGGATATTGGGGAGTCTGTCGAGGGGCAGGTAAGGAGCGGCAGCTATGCGCCACCCGTCGCGCGAGTAGAACACCCGTTGCTCAGCGCGGTTCCTGGCGAGCCTCGCCACTGTCCGTAGACTTTATTTATCCCGGATCAGCTCAGAGAAATGGTGCAGATAAATCTGCCAGTCACCATTGATTCTTGAAACAACGAACGAAGTCCTGACCCTATTTTTTACGACAGAGCCGTCACGATAGTAATTAACGATATCGCCAAACCCTTGCGCCGCGAACAGACCTCGACTCAACGATCTCGTATTCTGGTCGACAAGCGTTAAATTCACTTTTTCTAGTATGAGTTGATAGCTTCCAAAATACTCCTCTATTTCAGATCGTCCGACGTACAACCTAGGCAGTAGACCGAAAAAAAGAGCGTCCTGCGTATAAATCTGGGAGAGCAATTTCTTATCCCATGGCGCGGAGGCCTCGTTCCAGCGCTGCTGGATTTGATCGAGAGCAGCCTTGTGCATCTGGTAAATACTCTCGTGCAACCCGCCACGCGTACCGCGCCGCCTTGTTGAGGCGGTCCGCGCGCGCAACTGATTTTGAAGGACCATTTTGGTTTTTAGCGGTGCGGCCGGCGATCTTCCGCCGGCCGCATATTTCAGCGGAACCTAGTCATAGTATTCCGCCGGAGCTTTCTTGAACTTCTTCCAGGTTTCCATGTCGTGGCCTGGCACGACAATCGCGTTTTCTTTCTCGGCGATGCGCCGCAGCCTTCTGACGGAAGCAGCGGCTTCCTGCGCGGACGTCAGCGCGCCGGGCAGGCATTTCTCTTCCCAGTGATCCATCGTGTAAGCGGCGTCGATTGCGAGAAGGATCGAACCGGTGTTGGGCAGCCGTACCATGATGGACTGGTGGCCGGGGGTGTGTCCCGGAGACAGGAAAGTCTGCACGCTGCCATCGCCGAAGACATCATACTGGTCCTCGCCCTCCATCACGTCCCAGTTGATGCCATCCTTGGTCAGATCCTTCTTGATATAGCCGCCTTGCATGAACCAGTCGGCGGCGAATGCCCATGCAATCTCCCGCCGCTGCACGAGATGGCGGGCTTTTGGGAAATTGCCGCAGGCGCCGGAGTGATCGAGATGCAAATGCGAATGCAGCACGAACTTGATATCGTCGGGCTTCATTCCGATCTTGCCGAGTTGGTTCACGCAGCCTTCTTCGGGATCCATGATAGGATAGTATTTCTTGGTGGTGTCGCCCCACCAGCCAACCGGATCACGCGCTGCTTCAACCGCTGTGCCGCCGTCGATAACGATATTTCCCTTGGGATGGACGATTAGGTACCAGGGGATTGGGGTGAAGAACTCGTCCTGGCTGTAGCCAAGCTTGATATCGACCTCCTTCTGTCGAATCTGCCCAGTCTGGAACATGTAGAGCCTGATATCCGTGCTCATCTGCTTTCCTCTTCTGTTGAACGGGTGACGTGCGGCGGCGACGCCGTGTGTCGCGACTTGCCGCTCAGGGTGACGGCCAGAAGGTCGTCATATGTCCAGCTCTTTTTCGGTGCCTCCGCGACGCAGTTGCCGTCATGAATGACCATGATCCGATCGGCGAGCGCGAGCATTTCGTTCAGGGACGACGAAATGAGCAGGACTGCGGCGCCATCGCGGGCAAGTTGCAGTATGATATCGTAGATTTCCTTGATCGCACCGACATCGACGCCGTTGGTCGGCTCCACGATGATATAGACGGTGGCTTTCGCACTCATCCATTTGCCGATGACCAGCTTCTGTTGGTTGCCACCGGAGAAGAAGCGCACCTGCGTGGAGGAAGCGCGTGGGCGCACCGCAAGCTGGTCCAGCACGGCTTCTGCATATCTTTTCATGGTGCCGGGCCGGATCATCAAAAGATGTTGCAGCGAATGCACGACCGGCAGGCAGATGTTTTCGGCAGCCGAGAGTGCGGGAAAAAGGGCTTGTTTGCGCCGGTCCTCGGGGATCAGCGCGATGCCTGAACGACGTGCAGCGATCGGGGTGGCCAGATTGACCGCTTTGCCCCGCACCTTTGCCGTGCCGGAATGCCGGCTGATGCCGCCAAGCGCCCGTGCGACATCTTCCATCCCGCCGCCAACGGGACCGGTGAAGCCCAGCACCTCTCCGGCTTGTATCTTGAAGCTGAGGGGCGCCAACTGCGCCGTGCCGAGGCCAGCAACCTCAACCAGGACTTCTGGACGGACGCTATTGCCATCATTGTAGGTCGCAAGCTCAGAGCGGCTGCGGTCCACCATGAGTTCAGTAACCCGGTCTTCGGTGACCTCGCCACGATTAAGGGTTCCGGAAACAAGTCCCCCTCGAAGGATCGTGGCGCGGTCGCAGATCTGCTGGACCTCTCGAAGCCGATGGGAGATGTAAACGATGGCTATCCCCTGCGCTTTGAAGCCATCGACGATCCGAAAAAGAACTTCCGATTCCGCTGCCGAAAGGCGAGCTGTCGGCTCATCAAGAACGATCAGTTTGTAGCGCCGATGGAACAAGGTCGCCAAGGTGACGAGTTGCATCTCGGCTGCGGACAGTGCGCCGGCAAGCCGCCGCACGTCGAGCTCGATGCCCATTTGCGACAGAATCTCCGCAGCTTCGTCATGGATCGTCCGGTCGCTTATACCGATCCTCCCAGGCTCATTGCCAAGAAGGATATTTTGCCCAACCGTGAAGCTGGATACCAGTTCTGCGTCCTGATAGACCGCTCCGAGGCCTAGCCGATGGGCTTCCGGCGGGCTGGAAACCCTGACCGGTGACCCTTCAAGGAAAATCTCACCGGCGCTCGGGGCATAGACACCCGTCAAGATTTTGATGAGGGTCGACTTGCCCGCACCGTTTTCACCAAGCAGGCCGTGCACCTCGCCGCGCAGAAAGCTAAGGCTCACGCCCTTCAACGCTTTGGTGCCGGCGAACTCCTTCTCGAGATTCTTCAGCTCAACCAGTGGTGTCGCGTTCATCGCCGTCACCTCAGATAAACTTGAGATGGACTTCTTCACGGTTGAGAAGCGCATTTGCTCCAACCGCGACGATGAGCACCAGTCCCTGGAAGATGTGGCGGGCGGCAAAGGGGAAGCCGACCATATTCATCCCGGAATCCACCATATACAGGAAAAAGACGCCAACGAGAGTGCCAAACAGATGTGGCTTGCCCTTTCCGAGCACGGTTGCGCCAAGGAACACCGCGGCGAAGGCCTCGAGGAGGTAGCCCTCGCCACCGACCGGTTGCGCCGAGGATGAGATAGCGGTCACGATCACGCCCGCAATCCCCGACATCAATGCCGAAAGCACGAATGCGAGGATGACCCATCGATAAACGTTGATCCCGGAGTAGAACGCCGCCATCGGATTGTCGCCGACCGCCGCGATGTAGTGGCCGATCCGTGTCCGCGCTGCGGCGATGAGGGCTACGATGAACACCGCTACCAGGATGATTACGGGCACGCCGACGATTCCGAGCTTACCCTGGCCGAGATAAAGGAATGCGGTTTCGTCGTAGCTAACAGGGACCTGATAACCGCCCGTGATAAAAACGTTGATCCCATCGAGCACGAACATCACGCCAAGCGTGACGACAATGCCCGATAGCCGTCCATAGGTCACCAGAAGCCCGTTCACCACACCGATCAGGCATGCGGCAAGCAGAGCAAACACGATTGCAAGCCAAGGGCCGGTGATAGGGATCAGAAAGGCGACGAGGATTGATGACGTCGTCACTGTGAGACCGATCGAAAGGTCAAAGCTCCCCGCGATCACGACCCAGGTCAATCCCATAGAGACCAACGCACTGACGATCATCGAAAAGAGGATGTTGTTCAAGTTGGAAGCGGTGGCGAAGTAGGGCGAGGCTATGGAAAATCCAACGGCGGCCACGACCAGGACGATGATTGTTCCCCATTGCCTGAGAAACCGCATGACGGCGGATTCGCGTCTTCCCGCTGGCACTGCGTTGACGGCAGTACCCTTGGCTGTGTTCGCCTTGGCAAGGCTTTCCTGCTCCACATGCGTCACTTTTTAGATTCCAGTCGTTCGTTGATCAGATGCAAGGGTACGGTCCAGTGCCACGCGATTGCCGTCACCAAATGGATTGGATCCCGGCACCCTTCGGCACGAGTCGCGTTCTGCTGAAAGCGGGGCATACGGCGGCAACGCTCTGCTCGCCGTATGCCAGTTCGCGTCTAGCCGCCGTACTGTTTCAGCAGGGCGATTGCCTGCTCGTCCCAGCTTTTGAGTTCGGCGAGGGCCTCGCTCGCCTGATCCGGCGTCTTGGTGATCACGGGGATGCGGTAGACGATATTTGGCACGTCCTCGCCTCGCGCGAGCTTAACCGCGAGTTCGCCGGTCTTGCGGCCGATTTCAGGGAAGGGCGAGTCGCAGCTGAAGACCACCGGCACCTGCTTGGCCGCCCAGGCTTCAAGGAACTGGGTCGACAGGTAGTGATTGAACAGCGGAACGTCGTCCCTGTTCATCTGTTTCAGCGCCTGCGCCGCGCCGAGCGTGAATGGCCACCACCACGAGATGAAGGCCGCAAGCGAACCAGGCTCCGGATGGGCCTGCAAAAGCGACAGCATGTTCTTACGGCCGACCGAAATCTCATCGGTCGTGCCCTGGCCGCCGTCGATGAAGGGCAGCACCTTCATGCGCGGCTCGTAGCGGCACATGAGTTCGAACATGTCCACTTCCATGTCGAACGGCGTGAAATAACCACGCTGTTCCGCGGTCTGGGCGAAGGTGCCCTGGCGGCCGGTATAGTTCTGAACGAAGTAGCCGAGCGTGGTCGCAGTTCCCCAGACATCGTCCATGACGGCCGGTGAATTCTTGACCGGAATGGTGAAGCCGACCGTCTTGATGCCTCTCTTGTGCGCCTCGTCCGCAATATAGGCGGTTTCGGATTCTTGCGAGTAGATCCCCATCACAAGCGCGTCGATCCCGCGGTCGAGCAGCGCCCGCTCGGCGGACTGTTCGCTTGGCTTTGTCGGCTCGCCGCGAATCGTGACGACCTCGCCTCCGGCATCGAGCACCGCCTTGACGATCTGCCAGCAGCCACGGCGCCACGGCTGATTGAACGGCCCGTAGGTCAGCGGGACGCCAATGCGCACCTTCTTGCCGGCAGCGGGCGGCGTTATTTCCTCGGCGCTGGCAAGTATCGATGTGCTTGCAAGCGCCGCGCCGCCGATCAGACCGCCCACACTCTTCAGAAGAGTCCGGCGATTGAAATCGGTGTATTCGGTGGCCTCTTGTGCAAGCCGGCGTAACCGTTGCGGATCATCAAAAATATTCATGCGCTTCCTCCCGTTTCTCTATCCGTTCTTGCGAAGACCCGACCGGTCACCTCAGCGACTGAGCGTTCTCACGCTTCGGACCGTTGCCGACACGACATCCCAGCGTTCGCGCACCAGCAAGGCGTTGGTACCGCATGTCCGCAGTTGCCAATGAACCATATTGCCAGGTTGCCTGACAAGTTAAATCTGCTACTCTGACAAAAGAAAATTCGCGGCAGCGTGAGTACAACAGAGCCACAACGGCTTAGATGTGCCGTCCGAAAGCGACGATGGTTGGAGCACCGTATGGTTTATGATGAAAAGGTTAGACGAGGACCTTCACTTGCCGATTCCGTAGCCTCGAGGATCAGGAGTGACATCACTTCGGGCGCACACGCCAAGGGCGACAAGCTGCCAACGGAGCACGAGCTATCGGAAAAATATGGTGTGAGCCGGCCGATCGTCAGGGAAGCAATCGGCATCCTCAAACGCGATGGACTCGTTGCAACCCGGCAGGGTCTAGGGGCGTTCGTAATCGAGACGAAGGAGATGGCGTTTCGATTGGCCGGTGTTGATCTGACCGATGCATTGGATGTTGAAAACATCATCGAGCTTCTGATGGCGGTGGAATCGGCTGCAACAGCTTTGGCTGCCGAACGGCGCTCAGCAAAGCAGCTTGCGGCGATTGAAATGCAATTGCATGCCATCCAGCGGGCGTTCGACAACGATGAAGCCGGCGTTGAGGAGGATATGGCCTTTCACAGAGAAATCGTCGATGCCTGCGGCAATCCGCATTTCAAGGAAATGTCCAATTTCCTGGAGTCGCATGTACGGAATTTTATCCGAAAGGCTCGCGCCAGTTCGCTGCGAAATGCCCTACTCTCCCAAGTTCAGGAAGAGCATATCGCCATATTCAACGCGATCGCGGAGGGGAATCCACAAGAGGCTCGCAAAGCTGCGGAAAAGCACCTTCGAGGAGCAGCAAATCGACTGTCCTTGCATCTGGGACTGAAGTGAGCCCGTTCGCCTAAAGTGCACTCCCCAGTGAGATCAGGGTGTGAACGTCCTGCACGGCGCGACGGCAATCTCTGCATGGTCCATGAAGGTTGCTACATTGGCGCCCGCTGAGGAACAGCTAAAGCTCCTCATGGGGCAAACCTCGTCACGCCCCCGCAGATCAGAAGATCGAATTGGTGATCGCCTTGACCGGTCCAAGCAGCACCGATCCGTCCGGCACGCCGGCGTCGATCGGGATCGCCTGTCGGTTGGCCGTCGCCACCATGGGTTGGCTGGCGTCGCTGGTCACGACGACCGGAGTCTTCGAGGGCACGCGATCATAGAGGTCGATAATGTCCTGGTTCATCAGACGCACGCAGCCTGACGAGACCGACTTGCCGATCGACCGCCACTCAGGCGAGCCGTGCAGACGATAGAGCGTGTCGACATTGCCCTGGAACAGATAGAGCGCGCGTGCGCCGAGCGGGTTCTTCAGGCCGCCGGGCATGCCGCCATTGTCGGCGCTATAGGGCTTCAATTCCGGCTGACGGGCGATCATTTCATCCGGCGGCGTCCACTTCGGCCATTTCTGCTTCCACTGAACGACGGCGTCGCCGGACCATTCGAAGCCGGCGCGGCCAAGGCCGACGCCGTAGCGTATCGCCTGACCGCCTGGACGAACCAGATAAAGGAAGTGGCCGGTGGTATCGACGACTATGGTTCCCGGCTTCTGTCCCGTCGGGTCGGGAACGATCTGACGCAGGAACTGCGGATCGATCTTGTCGACGGGGATGGCCGGCAAGTCGAAGCCGCCGTCGCTGACAGCGGCGTACATCGTCACATAATCGGCCAGAGGCGGCTCGACATAGGTTGGTGGCGGCGGCTCGACCGGACCCGGCCCGGTGGTAGCGCATGCGGAAACCGCGATCGAAGCGGCGCCCAAGGCTGCGGCGTTGAGAAAGCCGCGACGGCTCAGGCGAAAAGATTCGATTTCGGTAATGGACATGGTTGCCTTCTTTAAGTCTCAAATCGCAACAAAACGTGAATTCGCCGACAGTTGCGCGGGTGCCTGACAACACCTGGGGCGATAGGCGGTTCCGATTCTGGCCCGAACGTGGGCAAACAAAGGCGAAGCTGTGACCAGGCTGCTACTGTGGCGCCAGAGACACAGGTTTCCTAGCTGCCGGGCACAAGGGCTTCGAGCGACGGCAGGATAAGGGCCGGTGGGAAATCCCGGTATTCTTCGGGCTGGTTGGAGCGGTTGATCCACACCGTGCGAAAACCGAATTTGGTGGCGCCTGCAATGTCCCAGCGATTGGACGACTGGAAGGAAACCGCGCCGGGGTAGAGGCGCCAGCCGGTGGCGACCATATCGTAGACCGCCGGGTCGGTCTTGAAGCGCCGCACCCTATCGACGGAATAGATGTCATCCAGAACCTGGTCGAGCGCGGCGGACTTGACCGCCGCCTGCAGCATTTCGGGCGAGCCGTTGGACAGGATCGCCAGCCTCGCTCCCGAAGCCTTGAGCGCCTTGAGCACGGCCGGCACTTCCGGATAGCAATCCAGCCGCCAGTAGGCATCCAGCAATATCGCCTTGAGACCGGGGTCGGCCGAGGGAACTTTGCGCAAGGCGAAATCGAGCGCCTGTTCGGTCAGTTGCCAGAAATCGGCATAGGCGCCCATCAGCGTGCGCACCCAGGAATATTCGAGCTGCTTGGCGCGCCAGATCTCGGACAACAATTGGCCGTCCGGCCCGATCCGGTCGGCATGACGACGCACGGCGGCATGCACGTCGAACAGCGTGCCATAGGCGTCGAAGACATAGGCGGCGTATTGCATGACAACAGTTTTGAGGGCAGGTGCGACAAGGTGCAAGCTTTGATTGCATTGCGCCCCGGCACTGGCCTCAACAAAACTCCATGATGCCGGTTGACGGCGCCCGCCAAAGCATCTTCCAATGGCCGTCACACGAGACCGATTGAGGCGGGACCACACGATGACACTGGCGGCTGCGGCGCAATCCGCGACATGGACTTTCGTCGATGGTGATTGGCACGAGGGCAACGTCGCCATTCTGGGGCCGCGCAGCCACGCCATGTGGCTCGGCACCAGCGTGTTCGACGGTGGCCGCTGGTTCGAAGGCGTGGCGCCGGATCTCGACCTCCATGCCGCCAGGGTGAATTCTTCGGCGATCGCACTCGGCCTGAAGCCGAACATGAGCGCCGACAAGATCGTCGGGCTGACATGGGACGGGTTGAAGAAGTTCGACGGCAAGACGGCGGTCTATATCAGGCCGATGTACTGGGCCGAGCATGGCGGCTATATGGGCGTCCCGGCCGATCCGGCGTCTACCCGCTTTTGCCTTTGCCTCTATGAATCGCCGATGATTCCGGCGACTGGCTTTTCGGTGACCGTGTCGCCGTTCCGGCGTCCGACCATCGAAACCATGCCGACCAACGCCAAGGCCGGCTGCCTCTACCCCAACAATGGCCGTGCCATTCTCGAAGCCAAGATGCGCGGCTTCGACAACGCAATGGTGCTCGACATGCTGGGCAACGTCGCCGAGACCGGGACCTCGAACATCTTCCTGGTCAAGGACGGTCATGTCTTCACACCGGCGCCGAACGGCACCTTCCTGTCCGGCATCACCCGCTCGCGCACGATAACGCTGCTTGGCGAGTATGGGTTCAAGACCACGGAAAAGACGCTGTCGGTGCGCGATTTCCTCGAAGCGGACGAGATTTTTTCGACCGGGAACCATTCCAAGGTCGTGCCGGTCACGCGTATCGAGGATCGCAATCTGCAACCCGGGCCGTTGGCCAAAAAGGCGCGCGAACTCTATTGGGATTGGGCGCATTCGACTTCCGCTGCTTGAGCGGATAAAAAGGCGACCGACGCTTCATCCGGAGTTGTCCCAATCCATTCCAGACCTATCTTACTCCGGTATCGACACCGGATTTTTCCACGAGGGAGTACTATCCATGGCCTTTGAATTGCCCGCTCTGCCTTACGACTATGAGGCCTTGCAGCCTTACATGTCGAAAGAGACGCTGGAATATCACCACGACAAGCACCACAAGGCGTATGTCGATAACGGAAACAAGCTCGCCGCCGAGGCAGGCTTGGGTGATCTGTCGGTCGAAGAGGTGGTCAAGCAGTCGTTCGGCAAGAATGCCGGCCTCTTCAACAATGCCGCCCAGCACTACAACCATATCCACTTCTGGAAGTGGATGAAGAAAGGCGGCGGCGGCAACAAGCTGCCGGGCGCCTTGCAGAAGGCAGTTGATAGCGATCTCGGTGGCTATGACAAGTTCAAGGCCGACTTCATTGCCGCCGGCACGACCCAGTTCGGTTCCGGCTGGGCCTGGGTTTCCGTCAAGGATGGCAAGCTGGCGATCTCGAAGACGCCGAACGGCGAGAACCCGCTCGTCCATGGCGCGTCGCCGATCCTCGGGGTCGATGTCTGGGAGCATTCCTATTACATCGACTATCGCAACGCCCGGCCGAAATATCTCGAGGCGTTCGTCGACAGCCTGATCAACTGGGACCATGTCCTTGAATTGTACGAAAAGGCGAAGTGATCGATTTCCAGGAAGCCCCGGTATCACCCGGGGCTTTTCTTTTTCAGTGTCCCATAAAAAGCAAAGATCTGGCAAAAGTCGTCCGGGGAGGGAATTTTCCTCCTACGGCATCCGTTAACGTCCTGTCCCGAAATGCCTTCATCATGGAGCCAATTGAATGAGAAAGCTTGTTATCGCCATCTCTATGCTCGCACTCGCGGCCTCGGCGGCTTTTGCCGACCCGGTCCTCGACCGGCAGGCACTGATGAAGGAACGTGGAAAGATCGTCGGCGGCCTGTCGAAAGTTGTCAAGGGCGAGGAGCCCTTTGATGCCGCGGCTGTGCTGACGCAACTTCAGGCGTTGCAGGCGAATGCGGAAAAATTCGATGCCGATGCGCTGTTTCCGGCCGGTAGCGACACCGGCGACACCACGGCCTCGCCGAAGATCTGGCAAGACATGGCTGGATTCAACGCAGCCGAGGACAAATATCTCGCAGACGTGAAGGCCGCGGTCGCTGCGGCTCCCGCCGATGCCGACGCGCTGAAGGCGCAAGTCGGCGCTATCGGCTCGGATTGCGGCACCTGCCATCAAGGCTACAGAATCAAGAAGGGCTGATCACCAGCCATGGCATGGCTGAAGAAACTTGTCGGCGCCGTCGTCATTCTGGGCGGCGTCGGCGCGGTTGCCGGGTGGGTCCTGTCGGCGCCGGTGAGGCTCGACAGGGAAACCCTGGCCAAGCTCGGTCCTGGCGACGCAGCCAGGGGCAAGCGCATCTTTTATGCCGGCGGTTGCACATCCTGCCATGCAAAGCCGGGCTCACAGGGCGACGCCCGGCTTCAACTCGTGGGTGGCCTTGAACTCAAGACGCCGTTCGGAACCTTCGTGCCGCCCAACATTTCGCAAGATCCCAGGGAGGGTATCGGCGCATGGTCTGTCGAGGACCTCGCCAATGCCATGCTGAAGGGCGTGTCGCCTTCTGGTGAGCATTTCTATCCGGCGTTTCCCTATGCATCCTACGCGCGCATGAATCCGGCTGACATTGGCGATCTCTATGCCTTCTTGAAGACGTTGCCGGCCGTCGCCGGCAAGGCAGCGGGCAATTCGCTCGGTTTTCCCTTCAATATTCGCCGCGGCATCGGCCTGTGGAAATTGCTCTATCTCAGCGATCAGCCGGTTGTTGCCTTCCCCGAAGGCAAGCCTGATCCGGTGATGGCAGGCCGCTATCTGGTCGAAGGGCCAGGCCATTGCGGCGAATGCCACACGCCGCGCGATCTTGCGGGCGGCACGAAGAAGAACGAGTGGCTGGCGGGCGCCGTGGCCGCCGAAGGCAATGGCATCGTGCCGAACATCACATCGGGCGAGGGCGGTCTCGCCGACTGGTCGGAGGCCGATATCGCCAACTATCTCGAAACCGGCTTCACGCCCGATTTCGATTCGGTCGGCGGCGCCATGGTCGATGTCCAACGGAACATGGCCGAACTGACGCCGCAGGACCGTGCGGCCATCGCCGCCTATCTGAAGGCGATACCGGCGCATCCAAACGGCTATCCGGCCCGCAAGAAGACGGCAAACTAGACCGAGTCTTCAGACAGGTGGCGGTCGCCGAGAAAATCGAAACCCGTCTCGAAGAAATGGTTGTAGTTGCAGGTCAGCTCTTCGCCGGGGGCGATGTCGCGCAGCGCAAAGCTCTCCTCCGGTGAGGAGACGTCGCAGTTCGGCTCGTCGGCATGGTTCATGTAGCGCGCGTCGTCGGCTTCGAAGACGATGTAGTTCGGATCGCGGCGGTCGGGATAGGAGTAGCGATCGAGATAGCTCTTCACCGGACCGGCCGCACGTTCATAAGTCTCGACCTCGATGAGCCGATCGAACCTTGGGTCCAGCTTCCAGATCAGAGTGCCGCGAGGAATGTGGTTCTTGGCAAAGACGCCGATTCCCTGGATAGGCGATTTGTCGAGATAGACGTCGACGAGCAGCATAATGGACCTTTACGCGATTGGAGGCTGTCGGGCCGGGAAAAACCGCGCACTGGGTAGCGCGCGGTCATCGCAATTGCGAGTGAAAATGAGCAACGGGAACCTAAAAAGCCCTGATCACGCAGCCTCTTCGGAAGGCGCGTCGATCATCGTCTGGAGTCAGCGTTGCTGCAGCGCCAGACGGACGCCCAAAGCGCAGTAGATGCCGCCGACAACTTTGCCCTGCCATCGTAACACCGACGGATTTCGGCGCAGGAACGTGCCGAGCCGGCCAGCGCTCACGGCAAAGACGACCGTGCTGAAAAGGCCCAGTACGACGAAGATGGCCCCCAACACGGTCATCTGAAGCATCACCGTCCCGTTTTCAGGCCGCACGAACTGAGGCAGGAAGGCAAGGAAGAACAGAGCGGTCTTGGGGTTGAGCACTTCGGTCAGGACAGCCTGTCGAAACGCCTTCCCGGCAGAGATCGCAAGCGCGCCGGCAGCCGGGCCGCCTGGTGTTTTCTCCATGATCGCGCGAATGCCGAGATAAACCAGGTAGGCCGCGCCGATGTACTTTATGACGCTGAACAGCGTCGCCGATGCGGCGATGATCGCCGATATGCCGATCATGGCCATGACGGTGTGAAAGATGTCGCCGACAGCGATCCCGGCGCCGGTCGCGATGCCAACCTTGGTTCCGGAACTCGTTGCCCGCGCTATGGTAAGGAGCGTGGCCGGGCCGGGGATGAAGACGAAGCCGAGCACAACCGCGACATAAGCAATCAGTGTAGCGAGATCGATCATCGGTCGATTTCTCCCGTAGGCTGCGCCTTACCCATCACCTTCAGCGCGAAGGAATAGGTGTAGGCGATCTCCTCCAGCCGCGAAAACCGGCCGGAGGCACCGGCATGGCCGGAATCCATGTTGATCTTGAACAGGACCGGATTGTCCCCGCTCTTGCGGTCGCGCAGCCGGGCCACCCATTTGGCCGGTTCCCAATAGGTGACGCGCGGATCGGTGAGACCGGCCAGCGCCAGGATCGGCGGATAGTCGTGATCAGCGACATTGTCATAGGGCGAGTAGGCGGCAATGGTCCGGTAGTCGTCGGCGGACGCGATCGGGTTGCCCCATTCGGGCCATTCCGGCGGCGTCAGCGGCAGGGTCGCATCGAGCATGGTGGTGAGGACATCGACGAAGGGAACCTCGGCGACGATGCCGCCAAACCAATCCGGCGCCATGTTGGCGACGGCACCCATCAGCATGCCGCCGGCCGAACCGCCCTGGGCGACGATACGGTCATGCGCCGTGTAACGCTCCGTCACCAGATGGCGCGCGACGGCGATGAAATCGGTGAACGTGTTCATCTTGTGCTCCCGCTTGCCGTCATCGTACCAGCCATAGCCCTTGTCCTTGCCGCCGCGAACGTGGGCGATGGCGAAGACGAAGCCACGGTCGACCAGCGAGAACCAGTTGGTGTTGAAGGCGGCGGGCACGGTGATGCCATAGGAGCCGTAGCCGTAAAGCAGGCAAGGTGCGGATCCGTCCAGCGGCGTGTCGCGATGGTGCAAAAGCGAGATCGGCACCAGTTCGCCATCGCTGGCCGGCGCCATCAGCCGCCGCGTGACATAGTGGTCCGCATCATGGCCGGACGGCACTTCCTGGGTCTTCAGCAATACCCGCTCGCGGGTGCGCATATTGTAGTCGAACACCTGGGCCGGCGTCGTCATCGACGAGTAGGAAAAGCGCATGATCTCGGTGTCGTACTCATAGGAACCCGACAGGCCGAGCGAGAAGGCCTCCTCGTCGAGGGACAGAAGATGCTCCTCGCCGCTGGTGCGGTCGCGCACCACAATGCGCGGCAGGCCTTCCTTGCGTTCGAGCCGAACCATGTGGTCCCTGAAGCCGATCACCGACAGGATCAGCCGGCCGGGCTCGTGCGGCACCAGTTCCTGCCAGTTGGCGCGCACGGGATCGCCCGCTGGTGCCGTCATGATCTTGAAGTCCTTGGCGCCGTCGGCATTGGTCAGGATGAAGAAGATATCGCCGCCTTCTTCCAACTCGTACTGAAGGCCAATCTCGCGCTGCGACACCAGTTTCGGTTCGGCAAACGGATCGTCGGCGCGCATCAGGCGGTATTCCGAGGTCTCGTGATCGTTGATGCCGATCATGATCCACTCGTTGTTGCGGGTGCCGTCGACATTCATGAAGAAGCCGGGATCGGTTTCCTCATAGATCAGCCGGTCGCTTTGCGGGCTGTCGCCAAGCGCATGGAACAGCACCTTCGACGGGCGGTGGTTGGGATCGAGACGTGTATAGAAGAAGCCGTCATTGCCGGCGTTCCAGACACCTGAACCGCCGGTGTCGGGGATCTGGTCCGCAAGTTCCCTGCCGTCGGCAAGGTCACGCACGCGAAGCGTGTAGAATTCGGAGCCCTTGTCGTCGAATGCCCACAGCAGCCTTGCGTGGTCGGCCGAATGGTCGACGCCGCCAAGACGGAAATAGGCCTTGCCCGCGGCCTCCGCGTCACCATCGAGCAGGATATGCTCGGCACCGCCGTCTCGCGGCATGCGGAAATAGCGCGGCTGCTCGCCACCAAGTTTGAAGGACGAGCCATAGGCATAGGGCCCATCCTTCATCGGCACGGAAGAATCGTCTTCCTTGATACGGCCCTTCATCTCCTTGAAAAGCTGCTTTTGCAGTTCGACCGTGTCGGCCATCAGCTTTGACTGGTAGGCATTCTCCGCCTCGAGTTCTGCGCGGATCCCGGTATCGAGCAATGACGGGTCGCGAAACATTTCCTGCCAGTTGTCGGCCCGCAGCCAGGCATAGTCGTCGGTTCGCGTGATGCCATGATGCGTGTCGGAAACCGGCCGCTTCTCGGGCGTTGGCGGGCTGACGATCGGAAATATGGATGTCTTGGTCATTGCGTCTCGCTTTGCCAGTATCTTCAATGGGCCAGTATCTTGAATGGACCATCTCGAATGGAGAATATCTTGAACGGCGAATGAACACGCCGATCAGGGCAGGTTCAAGAGCCGGAGCGTATGGATTGTGTCGGCTCCAGGAGATGAGCCGGGAGGAGAGATGATGACTATTTGGTCTCGGACTGCTGCGGCTTTCGCCGTTGCTTCACTAACTCTGGCCTTTGCCGGCCAGTCTCATGCGACCGTATTCGCGGCTTGGCAAGTGGCCAATGTGCCGTTCGGCGACACGCTCAATGTGCGCAAATACCCTTCGGGCGCATCCCAGAAGCAGGCGGCATATCCGAACGGGACCGTTCTGCAGATGACCGGGCGATGCACCGGCGGAATAAACCTGCTCGACATCGCCAACCAGCCGGCATGGAAGGAGGAACAAAAGATTCGTTTTCGCTGGTGCGAAGTCTGGCATGATCCGGCCCAGAACGGCAAATTCGTCACCGGCTGGGCGTATGGCAAATACATCACGCCGCATTGATTGATCCGGCAGCAATCAGCCGATCCGCCGGATGACAGGCATGTCGCCTGATTGCTTGCGTATGACCACGGCAACCTGTGGTTTTGTGGACAAATATGAACAACCAATATTGCCCGACGATAGCCAAGCAAAATCAAACATTAAAACCCATTCCGTGAGATGCCGCGAATGTAACGGCGAGCTGACGTTGCGTCAGCCGTTGCCGACGAGCGCGCGAAATATCGATAAATTACACAATGCACGAAAGATTGAAGCTGATCGCGGAATAATTGATCAATATCGTTCAATATAGCGTAAGGGCCGAATTGACTTACTTGGTCTGGGCGCTCATTGATGTGCCCGCGACACGAATCGTAGAAACTCTACCTGCACAAAATTCGTGCGATGCCCTGCTTGTAAAAAAGGGCGCAGATCGATGTAACTCTTGTTGGGGCCCGAAGACCATGGATATTGTCGAAACACCTTCCAGAAACAGCGATGCGCTGATCGAATTGACCGCCGATGTGGTGGCCGCCTATGTCAGTAACAATCCCGTGCCGGTCGGCGAATTGCCGAACCTGATATCCGATGTCCATGCTGCGCTCGGGCGTGTGGGCGGAACCGCCGAACAGCCGCCTGCCGACAAGCAGAAGCCGGCGGTCAACCCGAAGCGGTCGGTTCATGACGACTACATCGTCTGCCTTGAAGACGGCAAGAAATTCAAGTCGCTGAAGCGCCATTTGATGACCCACTATGACCTGACACCGGACCAGTATCGCGAAAAGTGGAACCTTGACCCGACCTATCCGATGGTTGCACCCAACTATGCGGCTGCCCGGTCACAGCTTGCCAAGAAGATGGGCCTCGGCCGCAAGCGCAAAGCGCGGTAATCGCTGCCAGAGCAATTCAAGGAAAAGTGAAACGGTTTTCCCGGGAAAGCGCATAGAGCTCTCCCTTGGGGATTGCGTCAAAATAAGCCAGATCGGATCGACATCAACGGCGCCTTTGGGCGCCGTTTGATTTTTGCGCCGCGAGGCGCGGATCCGGTATGGAGGTGTCAGGCGGTCTGCTTGAGCGCTGCCTCGGCGTCGCGCTTGATACGCTTGACCATCGAGCGAAGGCCGTTGGCGCGCTGCGGCGACAGATGTTCGTCGAGGCCGAGTTCTTTCAATGTCGCTTCCGCATCGGTCTGCTGGATTTCGCTGGCGGTCCTGCCGGAAAACAGCGCCAGCATGATCGCGACCAGCCCACGCACGATATGAGCATCCGAATCGCCGGTGAAGGTGATGACTGGGTCGGCTCCAGCCCCGCGTTCGGTGGTCAACCAGACCTGGCTGACGCATCCCGGCACCTTGTTGGCGGCGCTGCGCTGCTCGTCGGGAAATGGCGGCAGCGCCTCGCCGAGTTCGATGACATAGCGATAGCGGTCTTCCCATTCCTCGAGGAACGAAAAATCGTCGCGGATCGTCTGGATCGTCGTGGTCATAATGCCGGATATAGTCACGCGGCGGCGCCGCGTCACGGAAAAAACAAGGACACCGCGGGCGTCGAGAGGGCAGACAGCCCGCGGTGCGCCGTCGAAACGGCTTAATTCTGAGGCGGCAGGTTGACGGTCTCGGGCAAGACGATTTCTTCGGGCAGGCTGCCAGTCATCGTCGACGTGTCGGGGCCGGCGGCGGACTTGTCGTCCATCATCGCTGCCGCGATCTTGGCGGTCTCCTTGGCGCGGGCGGTGATGGTGTGCATCGCCGACTTGCCAGTCTCGCAGACATCGGGTTTGCGTTCGCAAATGCCGGCGATATCGCCAACCGCTTCGCGTGCCGCAAACAAGGCCTGGATCGGCCCGACGCTTTCGCGGCCCGATTCATCGGGGCCGACAGCCAGCGGCAGCGCCAGCAGTACCAGCGAAAACCAGAAAGCCATTCTTATGAGGAAGACCATGCCCTTGCCCTCTCGTCGTGACCGGATCATGCATCCATATGGCATGACCTCTTTTGTAGGCAGGATCTTGGCACACAGGCGCAAAGGACGGCTTGCGGGCAAAGAGAGAATTTTCCTCAAATTTTAGGCAAATTCGAAACGAAGCGTTCTGCAATCGATTTGTCTCAATTGCCAGTGATTTTCCTTAACAACAAATAACCATACATCCCCATGATTTTCCTGTATTTTTCTTGGAATGTGCAAGTCCGGGTGCCGTGTGCGCCTGTCCGATAGGTGCCGTCGCCGGATAACTCTCCGTTTACTATGGCTGCATTTGCCCGTGCTTTCGGCGGCCGGCATCCCGATATTTGCCGCAGGCCAGGGCCTTGGTCGGCCTTGCCTTATCCATTCCTTAAACGCTGGATGCCAGTTTCAAAGCCAACCAGAACCATCTGCAAAGCAGAGCTGTCCACGACAAGTGCGAGTGCGTTGAGTTGAGTTCAATCAAGGCCAGATACGTTGAATTGCCTGGCGCGATTTCTGCCGGTTGCGAACGTATGGTCCATCCGTCCATCCTTGGGCGGAGCGACCGCGAGCGCCAGCGCCGTTTCATCGGCGTCATGCTCGCCGCTCCTTTCTTTGCCGCCGGCGCCGCGGTCACCCTGGTCACTTCAGGCATGGGCGTTGCCGTCACCATGGCCGCCATCTTCGCCGCCTTTGGCCTGTGCTGGTTCGTCGCCTTGCTGGTGGCGGCGACCGGCAAGATGGCGATGGCGAGTGGGCTCGCCCTGATGCTGGCCGGCATTTCTCTCGGCAGTCTCATTGCCGCCGCGGGCGGGCTGAGTTCGCCTGTCGCCATGCTTGTCCTGGCGCTGCCTTTCGAAGCCTGGTGGATCGGCGGCTCGCGACGTGCAGCACTGTGGGGAGCCGTGTCGGCCGCTGTCGCCATCCTGGCTCAGCCTTTGGCTGGAACCGTATTTCCGTTCGCAGGAGCGCAGATCGCGGCGTGGCACTGGCTGGTGCCGTTGGCGTGGGCGCTTACGCTGATGCCGCGTGCATCGGCGTTTCAAAACACGGCCGACGCGGCTGTGGTCGACACTGCCGACCGGCTCGAAGAAATCATCGATGCGGTGGTCTTGCGGGTCGCCCGCCATGGCGAGGTCTTGGACGCGTCGCCGAAAGCGCGCACGCTTTTGAAACTGCCGCCCGAACTGCTGTCTGGAAACGGCCTCTTCGATCGCGTCCATCTGTCGGATCGCGTTTCCTATCTCAGCGCAATGGCCGACATGCGCGACGGTGCGCTGTCGCGCCGGCTCGAATTGCGCATCCGCCTGCCTCAGAACGGCAATAGCCTGACGGCCGACAATTACCGCCCGTTCTCGCTTGATCTGGTGCGCGGTGAGGAACAGGGTGACGTCTTTACGCTCGTCCTGCGCGAGAATGACGAGATCGCCCGGTTGCGCGAGGATCTCGCGGCGGCCAATGAGGCGGCCGCATCCGCCGAAGTGGCGAAGGGCCGCTTCCTGGCGGTGGTCAGCCACGAACTGCGCACGCCGTTGAATGCCATCATCGGCTTCTCGGATATGCTGCTGCATGAGATGTTCGGCGGCTTCAAGGATCCGCGCCAGAAGGAATATGTCGGCCTGGTGAGGGATTCGGGCCAGCATCTGCTCGCCGTCGTAACCTCGATACTCGACGTGTCCAGGATTGAATCGGGCGTTTATGCGACCGAGCCGGAGCCGTTCCGGTTCGCGGAAGCGGTCGACATGTGCCAGTCGATGATGCAGTTGCAGGCGCAGGCCAAGAACATCGATCTGCGGGCGCAGATCGCGCCGGACGCCGGCGACATCAATGCCGACCAGCGCGCGGTGCAGCAGATGCTGATCAACCTGGTCTCCAATGCGATCAAGTTCACCCCCGACGGCGGCGACGTCGTCGTCGGTGCCAAGCGGATCGGTTCGCGCCTGCATTTCTGGGTCAGGGATACCGGCATCGGCATCGCCGAGGAGGATTTCGCCAATCTCGGCAAGCCCTTCATGCAGATCCAGAACGACTATACCCGCCGTTTCGAGGGGACTGGTCTTGGCCTTTCACTGGTCAAGGGCCTTGTGGCGCTGCACGAAGGCACGATGTCCATCGAAAGCATGCCGGGCGAGGGCACCACGGTGACCATCAGCCTGCCGGTGAACGGACCGAAGGGACATCAGGCGGAGAAGGCCGGCGTGCTGACCATGCCTGTAGCGATGGCGAAAGGGGACAGAAATGGCTCGCTCCGCAAAACAGGCTAAGGCGGTCAAGCGCCGCAGCAACGCCTTTCAGGACGGCGCTGTCGCCGTCGGCGGAATGATCTCGCGCAACCCTGTCCTGGTGGGCGGCTCGACGGCATTCCTGGTGACGCTGTTCTACGTCTCTGCGAATGCCTTGTGGTACCAGCCTTTCCCGCATGCCGGCGCATTCTTCGCGACCCGCAGCATTGCGGGCTTTCCGCACGCGGCGCCCGACGAGCCGGAAACGACGTTCAACATCGTGCGGCCATCCGGCGCGCCGGCACCGATCAAGGGCGATCCGGTTGTCGAGCAGGTGCAAGGCATATTGAAGGATCTTGATTTCTATTCGGGAACGGTCGACGGCATTTCCGGACCCAACACCCGCAAGGCTATCCAGGACTATCAGCAGAAGGTCGGGCTCAACGCGTCCGGCGAGATCGATGCGCTTCTGCTCGATCAACTGGGCGCGACGCCGAAAACCGCTTCCGTCGTACCCAGGCCGCAGCCGCGCCCGGATATGCCGGCCGCCGTTCCGGTGTCTTTGCAGACAGGTTCAGGACAGACAAATTCCGGGCAGGCGGATGCCGAGACGCAAGCGCCCGATGCCCGCATCGTCAAGATCCAGGCCGGGCTCAAGGCGTTCGGCAATGACGACATGCAGCTGGATGGTGTCGTCGGCGCGCGCACCAAGGCGGCGATCAAGGAATTCCAGTCGCTGTTCGGGCTGCCGCAGACCGGCGAGCCCGATGAGATCGTCTACGTCAAGATGCGCGAGATCGGCCTGACCAACTGACGGCTGAAACGACGGCTCGCCCAGCGGCGGAAATATCGATAGAGAACCGGCAGTTTCGGGAGCTCTCTCATGCGCGTCACATCGGATCTGTGGGTCTCGGCCCTGTTGCGCCGGGTTTTCAGCGCCGGTGGATTTGCCGCCGTGGTCAAGCGCGGCGCGACCGAGGCCGGCGCTGTGTTCGTGCTGGCGCGGGGCAGGCTGGGTGAGGTTGCCCTGTTCGGGCCGGCGCCGCAGACAAGCTATGATTCGGCCAAGCCCGACGACCGGTTTTTCACTCTGCTCGGAGCAGGCGACGATGCCGTGGTGCTCGACGCCAGGCTGGAAAGGGAGAAAAAATTCGATCCCGACATCTGGGTGGTCGAGATCGAGGCCGGCACCGTGCCCGTCGAGGAGCTTATTTCCGTGAAGACGCCCTGAGGCCGGACGAAGCCGCCGCATCGTCGCTGTTCAAGGCGGTGCGTGTATCGCCGTTGGCAGGTGCTGCGCCGCGAACCACCCTTGAAAGGGTTTCCGCTCTCCACGACCGCATCTTGTCCTGGGCCGCTTCACGATGCAGCAGCCGGTAACGGTCGAGGAAGGTGCGGATAGCCTGCGGATGCGGGAACTGGCCGGGATAGACGGCAACCGTGATCAGGAAGGCCCTGTCTTCGCTGAGGTCGAGCGAGCGCAAGGCGGCAAGCAGCGAGGCATAATTCTGGTTGGCGGTGAGCGATCGCGCGATCTCGAAATCGATGTCGAGTGCATCGGCGAGCGCGGTCTGGAAGAACGCGGCGTTTCCCGTCAGCGCTGTCTCGCGCAATTTCACATAGGTGTCGGCGCCCTTGAAAGGATCGGCGTTCGTCGCTGCCGCCTCGTCGCCCGTGCGCATCATCGAGCGCAGCCTGCGCCGTGCATTCTCAGCCGCGATGCCGAGTGCCTGTTCCCGGGCGGGCTCGTCAGAGGCGGTTTCCGTGCTCGCTGGCGCGATCTTGTCTGCCGCGGCGGCATTCGCATCCGGTTGCGGCGCGCGCACCAGGGTTGGCCTCTCGAGGGCCCTGATCAGATCAGCGATGGTCGGGTTCAAACTCTTGCGGCGCGCGATGGCACGCGCATGCGGCAGGCCATGTCGCCCGATCAGCGCGATGAGATCGATGTCGCTGACGGCGCGTGAGCGGATGAGCAGCGGCGCGGCAATGTCGACCGGTTCCTCGCAAAGGCGGCGCACCAGGGCGGCGGGGGCGTATTCGCATTCGGAAAGGGCGGCTGCCACGTAACGGCGAGATTCGACGGACACGTCATTGAACAGCGGCAGCGTCAGGTCTTCGAGTTGACCGATCTCGCGGCGTGAAGGGCGAGTGAGCGAGCAGAATGCCGACACCGCGGCGCGGAACAGCCTTTCGGCCTTTCCCGAGTCTTTTCGCACCGCGATTTGCCTGAAGTCCGAAGATGACACGAAGGATACGCCCGTACTCGACACAACCTTGACGACGCTCGACCGGGACCGTGTCGGTTCCGAGAGTGCCAAGAACAAAGTTCAAGTTAGCGACGATCCGTTAGCGTTCCGTTAACCCTCTGCCGGCCTTAATGACATTTGGAGGCGTTGCGTTGTGCTCCGGGGAAACCGAGAGGAATGCGCGAACCATGGGCATGGTACTGTCTTTCGTGCCGCGTACGGCACCAAACACCAGAGTAAAGCAAACCGCCGAAATGCCGGCAGCGGTGATCATCTTTCCCGGCATCCGCTACGAGCGGCCGCATGCCGGCGAAGTGCGGCCGGTCGATCCCGACAAGCCGGGTTCGCCTGGACCAAAACCGGTCCCGCACCACTGAGTTTCGGCGGCCACGGACCTTTGGTCCGGGATCATGTCTAGTGCATGTCGCCCAAAAGTGACCTCGGTTTTGGGAGAACGACATGCATAAAAACAAAGATCCAAAGCGGGTCGCCTGAATCCGTTCAGACGCGACACGCTCTAGAAGTCCTGCAACTCGCAGGAACTCTGTTCGAAGAAGCGCGACACGATCGGCTTCCAGCTGCTGTCGGGCACGAAGGCGCGGATGACGAAGATGCCTTCCTCGATCGGCGCTTCGACGAAAATCGCTCCTTGAAGATCCTCTGGAAGATCCTTGCGCACGTCGATCATCTGCGCCGGCGTCAGCACGACGGCATCCAGAACGCCGCCGGTCGCTGTGTGGTCGTTGAAGGAATAGATGTTGTGGCCGCTGCGGTCATAGACCGACACCGACCAGAACGGGACATGCCCAGGTGCCTTGACGCGGACCATGCCTTCGCCCAGATCGAACCGGCAGGCCGTCGCGTAAAACAGCGGGTCGACGGATTTCACCACGGGCGCGCCACCGGCCTCGGCATCGAGCCGCGTCATCTTGTACAGATCCGACGCCATGGACAGCCGCGACCAGGCATCGCGTTCGGAAAACTCGGGCACCAGCAGCAGCACGGCGATGTGCACGATGCCGGCGCCGAGCAGACCGAGCAGGACGGCATGCAGAAGTCCGCGCATCGCAGCGTAAAAACTACGCATTGCAGCCGACCTTGACGATATGCGGCAGCGAGACGTCCGACAGGCCGGTGCTGCTGGCGATTGGCGTGTCGTAGAAGGTCAGCACGAAATACATCCTGCCGAAGCCGTCTGTCAGCAGCCAATTGCCCGGCATCGGGTGATGGCCGGCTGAAATGATCACCGAATTGTCGGGCTGGCGCACCACCCCGTAGGATTGCAGCGCCGCCAGCCGGGGTTTGCCGGTTTCGACCACGCCGAGCGACTGGTCGGCGGCATAAAGCGTCCAGAACCGTGCCGTCGGAAAATCACCCTCGATTGTGTAGGTGCATTCGCGCTTGAGCTCGGCGCCGGCCGCGTCTCGCTCGGCGACGAAGGACAGCCCCTCGGCGCGGCCGAGCGCAAGCACACCCTCGCGCGCCACGCGGGCCTTGGAATAGGGATCGGCGGCCGGTGTGCCGATATCGGGAAAGGCCGTCCATTGGCCGATCCTGATGGCGCCGACGCCATCCTGGATTTTCAGCGCATACCAGACGCTGCCGCCACCGCCGACGATGGCTATGGCAAGCGAAAGCAGCGTCAGGAAGGCAGTTTTGAGCATGAGGGGCCGGGAACACGAAGAGTTGCCGCTCGGGGATATCGCGGCGTGGGGCCTTGTGGCAAGCGGGCCGACGTAGAATTGCAGACGGCTCTCCCTTCTCCCCTTGCGGGAGAAGGTGGCCGAGCGAAGCTCGGTCGGATGAGGGGTGTTCCAGCTTGGCAATGGCGGTGATCCGGCCATCACCCCTCAACTGTCTCGGCGCCAATCACAGCGCCGATAGCGTCTCCGGCAGTTGCGGCGTACTGAGGACGGGCGCCGAATGGAACAGCGTGGTCATGTCCCGCAGCGTCTGGGTCGTGCGGCTGGACAGCACCGGCGGCCGTTCGGCGGCTGCATCGGCCGCCGCCTGATCGTCGCTCTTCTTCTGTGCTTCCTCGGCCTTGGCGGCGATCTCCTCATCGACGAAGGGCTTGTCGATGCCAGGGATCGGCTTGAGGTCGATGTTCTGGTGCGCGTAGACCATCAGTCGCTGCCACACCATCGCCGGCAGTGAGCCACCGGTCATGTTCTTGGTCGGCGTGAAGTCGTCATTGCCCATCCATACCGCCGCCGTGTAGTTGCCGGTGAAGCCGACAAACCAGGCGTCGCGGTAGGACTGCGTGGTGCCTGTCTTGCCGGCGACGACGATGTTGGGAAGTTGGGCTCGCCGCGCCGTACCCATCACCGGCACTGCCGCCAGCATGGTGTTCATCGATTTGAGCGCCTGCTCGGACAGCACCCGGTGGGGCGGCGGCGCGTCCTTGGCGAAATCATAGACCACCTCGCCGGTGCGGGTGACGAGTTGGCTGATGCCGTGCCGGGAGCCGACGAAGCCGTTGTCGGCGAACACGCTGTAGCCCGTCGCCTGGTCCATCACCGTCATGCTCGAGGTGCCGAGCACCATCGTCTTATGTGCTTCGATCGGCGATTCCACGCCCATCGCCTCGGCCATGGCCTTGATCGGGCCGATGCCGAGATGATCCTTGGCCAGCCGCACCGGCACGGTGTTGATCGACTTGGCCATTGCCATGATCAACGTGACGTTGCCGGCCGATCCGCCGTTGTAATTGTGCGGCGACCAGCTGCCCCAGCTGATCGGGCCGCCGGAAATGATGGAGTTGGGGGTGAAGCCGTGTTCCATCGCGGTTGCGTAGACATAGGGCTTGAATGACGAGCCGGTCTGGCGCAGCGCCTTGGTGGCGCGGTTGAACTGGCTGGCACCATAGTCGCGGCCGCCGACGATGGCGCGCACGGCGCCGTTGGTCTCGATGACGACGACGGCACCTTCGGTGACGTTGTACTCCTTGCCGAACTGGCGCAGGTGGAACTCCACCGATTCTTCCGCCGCCTTCTGGATGTTGGCATCGAAGGTGGTGTGGGCGAGAAGCGAGTGCTGGCCAGGTTTGGCGATCTTCTTGACCTCGTCGAATGCCCAGTCGAGGTAATAGTCAGGGCTTTTCTGTTCGCCGCGGTCGACGACATCGGCCGGATGCAGCCTGGCCTGCAGGACCTGGCCTTCGGTCATGAAGCCGGCATCGACAAGGTTGGACAGCACCACATTGGCGCGCGCGCGCGCCGCCGGCAGGTTGATGTGCGGCGCATATTTGGTCGGCGCCTTGAACAGGCCGGCCAGCATCGCCGCCTCGGCCAGGTTCAGGTCCTTGACGCTCTTGCCGAAATAGAAGTCGGCGGCAGCCTCGATGCCGAACGTGCCGCCGCCCATATAGGCGCGGTCGAGATAGAGCTGCAGGATCTCCTTCTTCGACAGATTGGCCTCGAGCCACAGCGACAGGAAGGCTTCCTTGATCTTGCGCTCCAGCGTGCGCTCATTGGTGAGGAACAGGTTCTTGGCCAACTGCTGGGTGATGCTCGAGCCGCCCTGGACGACGGAGTTCGCCCGCACATTCTCGAAGATCGCGCGCGAAAGGCCGAGCACATCGATGCCGTAGTGGTCGAAGAAGCGACGGTCCTCGGTGGCAAGCACCGCCTTGATGACGTGATCGGGCATCTCGTCGACCGGCACGGAATCGCGCTGGATGATGCCGCGCTGGCCGATCTCGTTGCCATAGCGGTCAAGGAAGGTGACGGCGAAGTCGCCCTGGGCGCGCCAGTCGCCAGCCGTGTCCTGGAAAGCCGGAATGGCCAGCGCCAGCATCACCACGATGCCGACGGCGCCGAGCGTGAAACCTTCGCTCAACAGTTCGATGATGCCACGGCGCCAGCCGTTGACGCGGAAGCGCCGCGAGAAGATCGTCGCCAATTCCCAGAACTGGCGCGCCTTGAAGCCGATCTCGTAGAGCGAGGAATCGATCCACGCATCGAGCGCCAGCAGCCGGGCGGCGATCGGACCTCTTCTTTTGCGCGGTTCGGGACTGGCCATTCGGAATCCGGCTAGCAATTGCACGACCTGAGAACCGCAAACCGGCAATTTCAGGGCGATGCATTCCGGGAGACTATTCCTCCATTTTTCCAGCGGTCACAAGGGCGGTGAAGACACAGTGGCGGGTTTGTTGCTGATGGGCCGGCCCGAGAATACAGCCCGGCGCCAACAGCATGTGCCCGCGCCTCCAGCGGAGGCGTGAACTTGTTATCACTGCAGCTCGGCGCGCCTCATGCGGCTCGCAAGCTTTCTTTCGGACGCAAATTCTGGTTCATGCGGAACAAGTTCAATGGGTCGTAGCGCTGCTTGATTTCCAGAAGCCGTCGATGATTGCCACCATAGGCCGCTTCGACCCGGTCGACCTCGTCCTCCGGCATGAAGTTCACATAGGCGGTGCCGGCGGCATAAGGTTTGGCCGCCTCGTAGATTGAACGAGCCCAGTCGGTGCAAGCCTTGTCCATCGTCGGTTCGCGCCAGCGGGCGTGAACGTTCATGACGAAATGTGAACTGCGCTGTGGGAACGCCGTTGCATCCGCCTTGACGCGACCTGCCGCGCCGCCGACATGGCCGATAAATATCTCGCATTCGGGCCCCGGCAGCTTGGCTATTGCCCCCCTGACGACCGCAGCCGCCTCCTCGGAAAACTCGGTGAAGTCATGGCTCTTCCAGTAGTTGCGGGCGCCGGGCGTGAGCAGTGGGTCGAATGCCTGCTGCCAGCCGGTGAACGGGCTGGGGCCCACGACATCGGCAATCGGCGTGCCGATGGCTCGAAGTTTTTGCGTCGCCTTTTCGCCTGCCTCGATGTCGCCGCAATAGCACATGGCCAGAACCAGAACCTCCTTGCCATGCCATTCCGCGGGCAGGAAGGGCAGCGGCGGCGCCTGCCGCATGACTACCCAGCAGGTCAACTCGTCAGGAGCGGTTTCGAGCGCCTTGCGATACTCCCGCAGCACCTTTTCGGCATCGGCGAAGGGATGGACGACAAGCCCTGCCAGCACTTGCGGTCCAAACTCATGGAGATGGAACTCGAATGCCGTGACGACGCCGAAATTGCCGCCGCCGCCGCGCAGCGCCCAGAATAAATCGGGATTTTCAGTCTTGCTGGCCCGGAGCAATTTGCCGTCGGCGGTGACCACATCGGCGGAGGCAAGATTGTCGATGGTCAGGCCGAATTTGCGGGTGATCCAGCCGAAGCCGCCACCCAGCGTCAGGCCGGATATGCCGGTGGTCGAGTTGATTCCGGTCGGCACCACCAGCCCGAAGGCCTGCGTTTCCTTGTCGACATCGGCAAGCGTCGCGCCAGGCCCGACCCATGCCCGCCGCGCAGCGACATCGACCCGCACCGACTTCATCAATGACAGATCAATCATCAGGCCACCATCGCAGACCGCACTTCCGGCAATGTTGTGGCCGCCGCCGCGCACGGAGACGAGAAGCCTGTTCTCCCTGGCGAAATTCACGGCACTGATGACATCGGAAGCGCCGACGCAGCACACGATCAGCCCGGGCAGCCGGTCGACCGTGGCATTCCAGACGGTCCGTGCTTCGTCGTACGCGGCATCGCCTTCGCTCAGCATTTTGCCGCGCAATTGTGCCGAAAACGCTTCCAGGGCTGCGGCGTCGATTGTCGTTTTTCCGCGTTCAAGCGTGGTGAGGCTCATGGTGTTCATGGTTTCCTCCCGATTTGCAGATGAGCTGTCCTCTCCCAAAAGACGTTTTTACTGTGCGCTTATATTAGCTATCGCGCAAGTTTCGCGTCGGCCAGCGTTGCGACTCGCCAGCGGGGCACATGGTGCCGCCAGCCGGCGATCTCAGCCGTTTTGCGCGCGCGACCTTGCACCCTCGGCCGCCAGGATGCCGATCATGCTGATGCGAATGTGAGCGAAGCAGCGTAGCGCTATCCCACTCCTCAGGCCGGTTCGCGCTTCAGCGCCTGCGCCATGCAGTGGATGCCGCCGCCGGTCTTCGAGATCTCGCTCATGTCGACGGCCGCGACCTCGAAGCCGCGCGCCTTGAGCTGACCGATCAGCGCCTGGCTGGAGGTCGGCGCGATCACCCGGTCCCTGCCCAGCGACATGAAGTTGCAGCCCAGCGCCATCGTATCCTGGAACGGCACGTCGATGATCTCGTGGCCCTTGCCCTTCAACCAGTCGACAATGCCGGGTTCGGTGCAGGCGAGGCAGACAGCGGTCAGTTTCTCGGCGATCGGCACCACCATCAGGTCGATATGAACATAATACTCGTCGATGAAGGCGATGCGGGTTTCCCAACCTTCCTTGTCGAACCATGCCTGCACCTGGCGGGCGCCTTCTTCCTGCGTACGCGCGCCGCCGCAGCCGATCAGCACGACGCCGTCCTCGATGACGTTGAAGTCGCCGCCCTCGAACGTGCCTGCCGTGACCATGTCGTAGATCGGGATGCCGAGCTTTTCATAGGTGCGGATCGCGGCATAGTTCTCGCCGCGCCGCCACCAGTTGGCCATGGCGGTGATGAAGGCGCCGTAGGGCGTCATGACGCTGGAATCGCGGGAATAGACCTGCATCGGCAGCTCAGGCGTCGGCTCGTGCCAGTGGATGTTGACGCCGAAATGCTCGTAGGCGGCGACCAGGTCCTTGTGCTGGGCCTGGGCGATCTGGACGTTGCAGGGCGCCTCGCGCAGGTGCTTTCGCGACAGCGAACTGGTCGACAGATGGCGCAGGAAATTGGGTGAGCCAAGCAGGACGTCGGTCAGCACGTCGGTCTCGTTTGCAAAACCCCAGGCGGTCAGCGGCTTGGTGCCGCCGGCGGGGTTGCGGCGCTGCAGCGAAAACGGCTCGGCCACAATGCGGTCATGAACGGTCATGGGATGCTCCTCGTGAGGTGGCTTGGGGTGTCTGATTGCTCGGTATCCACCAGTCGCGTCCACGCGGGGTGGTGACATATTCTGGCCATCGAAACCCGATCGGCGGGTCGTAGTCGCAAAGCGGCGCGATCCAGTTCGAACCGCCGATTCCGCCGCCGGTGCGGGCGACGAATTCATTCATCGCCGCATCGCGGGCGGTCTGGTCTTCCAGCAGGCGGAGCGCCGCCAGCGCGACCGTCTTGGACGCGCAGATGACCATCGGGTCGATCGTCGCCGAAATGCCGCCCAGCGCATTCATCACCCATGCCGGATAGGGGTAGCCGGTCTCCGAACGCAGCGCCGGGCGGGCGACATAGAACCGCGCTGTCGGCGTATGCCAGCTCATGTCGGTGTAATCGTCGGAGGTCGAATTGACTTGCGAGGGCGGCAGATCGCGGCGCAGGATCGCTTCCGCCGCCTGCGGCTCGATCAAGCGCTCGAGTTCTTCGATCAACGGCTCGTCGCTCGCCATGCGCCCGGCATTGACCTGTATTTCGCGGGCAACTGCTTTGGCGTCTTCGTCCCAGCGCGGCGGCCCAGCCGTCGACAGTGCTTCATAGGCGATCTCGGCCATGGCGTGGTTGGCAAGTCCCGGTCGTGACTTCGACACCCAATGCCGCTCATGGCGGCAGCCGCTCATGCTGGCAGCGGCCTCGGCATTGCGGTCGAGCACCGCGGTGACCTGCTCGGCCATGGCAAGCGTCGGCACGCGGATCATGTACTGGATCTCGGCCAGTCCCGCCGGCAAATTGTCGGCGGTCGCTTGCCCCGCCGTCAGGATCGCCTCGCTGATCGACCAGCCGCCCTGGTGCGGCAGCATGGAATCGCGCAGAGCCTTGGAGGCCATGTACATCATCATCAATGCGTCGTTGGCGCCGGGGGCGCGCGCCGCCGAATGTGCTTGCGGAATGGGTGCAGCACCCGCAGCCAGCGCCCAGCGCTCCGGTTGGTCGCAGATGAAGCGATAGATCATCGCGTAGGCCGCGCCGCAATGTGTGTCCCAGCGCGCCGTGTTGCAGAGCGGCAGCATGTAGAACGGGTGAAAGGAGATCATGCCGGCAAGGCCGTCATAATAGCCCTTGGCGGCATGGATCGGCTTTGACCCGCGCACCTTTTCCGCCGGCTCGCCGGTGAAGCGCAGCGTGCCTGATATGCCATGGCGCTGCATCGCCGCCTTGGTCGCCAGCAGCCCGCCGAGGCTCGAAATCCCGAGGCCGGAATGCGGGTCGGTGTGGCCGCCGGCCTGGTTGCCAAGTCCCCGGCGCGGACGCTCGACCGTAGCGGCATCCTGGCAATTGCCCGGCACCGCGTCGTATTCGGCGTACATGCCGATGGTCGGGCCGGGGCCGTTGGTCCAATGCGCGCAGAAGGCGGTCGGCATGCCGGCGGAGCCTTCTTCGACGGAAAAGCCTTCGAGTTTCAGCCGCTCGACATACCAGGCGGCTGATTGATACTCCCGCCACGCGGTCTCGCCGTAATCGAAGATGGTGCGTGTCCACGCGGACAACAACGGCTGGATGCCGTCGAGACAGGCAAGGGCGGTTGCTTGCGCCGAGGTGGCCACCGGTTTCTCCATGGCATGAGAAGAAAGCAGTGAAGCGGGTCGCTAAAAAGTGATATGTTTTCCCGGTTCGTGCAAATTCGGTTCACCTGAGGTTCCTTGCGTATACCATCGACACAAGCGCTGCGTGCGCTCGACAGCTTCGCCCGGCACGGCAG
>NZ_RZTC01000004.1:0-3483 GCF_004023165.1 Mesorhizobium sp. M7A.F.Ca.MR.176.00.0.0
CTCCCCGTCACTATACGGGGAGAAGTGCCCGGCAGGGCGATGAGGGGCAGCGCTGACTTCGGCGATTGGGCCCTCTCCGCCGCTGGTTACAAACTTGGCCCCAAGCGACACCCTGCGATCCTAACGTGGCGCGCGCTTGGCCAGTATGCGCTGCAAGGTGCGGCGGTGCATGTTGAGCCGGCGCGCTGTCTCGGAGACGTTGCGCTCGCACATCTCATAGACGCGCTGGATATGCTCCCAACGGACGCGGTCGGCCGACATCGGGTTTTCAGGCGGCGCCGCGCGCTCGCCGGCGGTGCGGGTGAGTGCAGCGAAGATATCATCGGCGTCGGCGGGCTTGGAGAGATAATCGACCGCACCGAGCTTCACCGCGGTCACCGCGGTGGCGATGTTGCCATAGCCGGTCAGGATGATGGTGCGGGAATCCTCGCGCTTTTCGCGGATGGCCGCGACCACGTCGAGGCCGTTGCCGTCGCCGAGCCGCATGTCGACTACAGCGTAGGCGGGTGGATTGGCGCGCGCCTTGGCAACCGCCTCCTCGACGCTCTCGGCCGTCTCGACCACGAAGCCCCTGGCTTCCATGGCGCGGGCCAGACGCGTGAGGAACGGCTTGTCGTCATCGACGACAAGCAGCGAGGTGTCCTCGCCTTCAACCATTGCGCCAATATTCTCGTCGCCTGTCATAGTCTCAAAATTCCTGCTGCCTTAATTTTACGCAAATATAGTTCCTGAGCCCGATTGTCCAATTTTTAGAGGTCCTTCAAGGCTCTCAGGCGGTGTCGAACATGCTGGCCGAAGTGATTTCCGGATTGAGGAACACACCACGCGGCCACGATATCTGTACCATGGCGCCCTCGCCCAGGCCGCTCGAATTGCGGAAATCGAGCACGGCACCGGAGCGTTCGAGCAGGGTCTTGGCGATGAACAGGCCGAGGCCCAGACCGCCGCCGGTTTCATTGCCCTGGCGCGTCGACATATAGGGCTCGCCGATGCGGTCGATGATCTCGGCCGGAAAGCCGGGGCCGTCATCTATGATCGAGAAGGTGACGGTGGCCTCGTCCCAGCTCCAGTGCACGGTGACGCTTTTGCGGGCGAAATCGACGGCGTTCTCGACCAAATTGCCGAGGCCGTAGATGACGCCCGGATTGCGTCGCCCGACCGGCTCGGGGCCGATGCGTTCGCCGGGCCGAAGCTGGATCGAGATGCCGAAGTCCCGGTGCGGCGCGGTGACCTCCTCGACCAGCGAGGTCAATGGCAATCGCGAAAGATGCGCTTCGCCCTCGGAGGACAGGCTGGTCAGCCGCTTGAGAATCTCGCGGCAACGCTCGCTCTGCGAACGCAACAGCGTTACGTCTTCCCCATATTTCGCATCCTTGCCGAGCGCCTTTTCCATCTCCTTGGCGACAAGCGCGATGGTGGCGAGCGGCGTGCCGAGCTCATGCGCGGCCGCGGCGGCCAGCCCGTCGAGTGCCGAAAGGTGCTGCTCGCGCTGCAGCACCAGCTCTGTTGCAGCGAGCGCATTGGCCAGAAGCCGGGCTTCGGCGGCCACCCGGAAGGCGTATATGGCGGTGAAGGCGATCGAGGACAGCACCGCCATCCACATGCCGGCGACATAGAGAAAAGGCATCGCCAGCGGCGCGTCCTCATGCCAGGGCAGCGGCAGATGGACAAAGACCAGAAAGGTCGCCGCCGACATGACCAGCCCGCCGAGGATGGCGGTCAGGCGCAGGGGCAGCGATGTCGCCGAAATGACGACAGGCACGGTCATCAGCAGCGAGAACGGGTTGGTGAGGCCGCCGGTCATGTAGAGCAGGCCGGCAAGCTGCAGGCTGTCGAAGATGAGGATGCCGAAGGCGGCAAGCGGCGTCAGCCGATGCGCCGCCGGAAAGCGGAAGGCGAGAAACAGGTTCATCCAGGCCGAACAGGCGATCAGGGCAAAGCAGAGGCTGACCGGCAGCGGAAACTTCAGCCCATAGGCGACGACGAGCACCGTCAGGCTCTGCCCGACAATGGCAAGCCAGCGCAACCGGATCAGCGTGTTGAGGCGCAGTCTCTGGCTCTGCTGGAAATCGGGCGAACGCAAAACGTTGATCATGGCCATGAATTACAGCCGCAGGAGGACAAGCGCTAGTAGCGGTGCGCAGTCGGCATTCGCGATTGACCGAAGCCCCCCGACGTCGTCATCCCTGGGCGAAGCAGGAGCGAAGCTCCGTCACAGAGACCCTGGAATGACGAAGTGGTCGATTTTTGCACCAAATTTTCAAGGGAATCCCTCCTGATCCAAGCGGTCCGCCCAAGCTTCCCGAGGCTAGGTGCCTCTGGGTTTTGCGCGGGCGGTGGCGGTCGCGAGCAGCGGGTTTTCCGGCCAGACATGCTTGGGATAGCGGCCGCGCATGTCGGCGCGCACATCGGCCCAGGAGCCGCGCCAGAAGCCGGGCAGGTCGCGCGTCGTCTGGATCGGCCCGTGCGCCGGCGACAGGAGTTCGAGCGTCAGCGGCACGGCGCCATTGGCGATCGAAGGATGGCGGTCGAGGCCGAACAGCTCCTGCACGCGAATCGCCAGCACCGGCCATTCGCCGTCATAGCGGATCGGCACATGGCTGCCCGACGGAGCATCGAAATGGGTCGGCGCCAGCGTATCGATCCTGCGCTGCAGATCGTGTGGCACGAGGCTGGCCAGCCCGGCCGAGACAACGCCCGCATCGATGGCGGCAAGCGATGCCGCGCCGGACAGGTAAGGCAGCAGCCAGTCGTCGAGGCACTCGATGAGGGCGTCATCCGCCATATCGGGCCAGGGCGCGCCAAGGCCGCGATGCAACCAGCCAAGCCGCTGGCGCAGCGTTTGCGCCTCCTTGCTCCAATTCAGCAGCGACAGCCCGTGCTGGCGCACCGCGTCGAGGACGGCGCGGTCGGCGTCAGCACCGATTGGCGGCGGCAGCATGCGTTCGGCAAGCGTGATGGCGCCAAGGCGCACGGTTTCGCGGACGCGCACGGCGCGCTTGTCGCGGTCGAAGCTCGTTTCACGGCGGACCTCGATCCTGTCCGCCAGCGCGGCGCGGACATCGTCCTCGCCGATCGCTGCCGCCGCCGTGATGCGCGCATTCTGTGCCTTGCCCTGCAGGTCGGCGACGACCAGAAACGGCTCGCCCGCCAGCGGATCGGCGGCGTCGAGCATGGCGCCGGAGCCGTTGGCCAGCACGAAACGGCCACGCTCGCCGCGCGCCTTCGCCACCCGATCCGGCCAGGCGTGGACGAGCAGGGGACCGGCTGCCGCAGCTTCGCTGCCCTTCGCCTCGCCAGCCTGCCTCGCCAGCCGTTCGGCGAGCTGCTTGGCGGCTGTAGCGCGTGGCGATTTTTCCCCACGAAAACGCATCAGCCGCCGCTCCAGATCGGCGCCGTCGCCACCAAGGCCGCGTTCGGTGAGCAGCACGGCAAGCATCGCCGCCTCGAAGGCATGGCCGCTGCCGGTTGCCTCGGCAACCA
>NZ_RZTC01000004.1:3493-77150 GCF_004023165.1 Mesorhizobium sp. M7A.F.Ca.MR.176.00.0.0
CGGCAACCATGTGCGCCAACCGCACCGGCAGGGCGAGCTTGCGCATCGCTGCACCCGCGTCCGTCAGGCGCCCCATGTCGTCGATGGCATCCAGCGCGCGTAGTAGCCCCCTTGCCTCATTAAGGGCCGGAACAGGCGGCGGATCGAGAAAAGCGAGCCCTGCCGGATCGGCAACGCCGAAGGCAGCGCAATCGAGCAGCAGTCCGGACAGATCGGCCTCAAGGATTTCCGGCGGCGTGAAGGCGGGGAGTGCAGCCGTCTGCTCGGCCCGCCACAACCGGATGGCGACGCCTGGCTGCGTGCGCCCGGCACGGCCGGCGCGCTGGTCGGCGGAAGCCTTGCTGACGCGCACGGTCTCCAACCGGGTGAGGCCGCTGGCCGGCTCATAGCGCGGCAGCCGCGACAGGCCCGAATCGATGACGACGCGCACGCCGTCGATGGTGATCGAGGTTTCGGCGATCGAGGTGGCCAGCACCACCTTGCGGCGGCCGGCCGGCTGCGGCTTGATCGCCGCGTCCTGCGCCTTGCCGTCGAGCATGCCGTAGAGCGGGACGATGTCGGTATCGGTGCCGACCTTGCCGGCCAGCCGTTCGGCGGTGCGCTCGATCTCGCGCTGGCCGGGCAGGAAAGCAAGCACGCTGCCGCTTTCGTCGGCGAGGGCGGCGCGGATCGCCTTTGCCATGGCGTCCTCGATGGCGATGCCGGCCGGCCTTTCGTCATAGCGGATTTCGACGGGAAAGGCGCGGCCCTCGCTCTCGATCACCGGCGCGCCCGACATGAGTTTGGCGACACGCGCGCCGTCGAGCGTCGCCGACATCACTGCCAAGCGCAGATCCGGCCTGAGCGCCCCTTGCACGTCGAGCGCCAGCGCGAGACCGAAATCGCCGTCAAGCGAGCGCTCGTGGAATTCGTCGAAGATGACAGCCGAAACACCGGGCAGTTCGGGATCGTCGAGGATCATGCGCGCCAGCACGCCTTCGGTGACGACCACGATCCTGGTCTTTGCCGAAATGCGGTTTTCCATGCGCATGGCATAGCCGACGGTGGCGCCAGGTTCCTCACCAAGCAATTCAGCCATCCGGCGGGCGGCGGCGCGGGCGGCGAGCCGGCGCGGTTCAAGCAGGATGATCTTGCCGGCGCCGAGCCAAGGCGCGTCAAGCAGCGCCAGCGGCACCAGCGTCGTCTTGCCGGCGCCCGGCGGCGCCACCAGCACGGCGCTGTTGCCATGGCCCAGCGCTTCCCTCAGCGCCGGCAGCACGGCGGATACAGGAAGCTCCGGCAGGGGTTTTGTGGTCATGGCGCCCGCATATCAGCGGTTACGGCCAAGGCGCAACCAGAGTCGGTTTAAAGCCGGGTGCGCGAAAACGGGTTCCAGCGCACGGTGCCCAGCCGCGCTTCCTCACGAACCATGGTCAAAAGGCCGGCGCCGCCAACGACCGCCAGGCCAACCAGCGACAGCCCGTCCGGATATTCCTGGAAGAACAACGCGCCGAGGATCACCGCCCAGGCGATCTGCGAATAATGCGTCGGCGCGACGCGGTTGGCGGGCGCGTATTTCATGGCCAGCAGCTGCAGGAATTGTCCACCCGCGGTGAAGGCACCGGCCATTGCCAGCCACAGCAACTGCTTTCCGCTGGGAACAGTGAAGGCGGTGGCGGCGGCACCGATGCCGTTGAACAGCAGGCCGCAACCGACCAGCACGCCGAGCATGGTGGTGCGCTTTTCCTGCTGCGCCAGCGAGCGCATCAGGATGACGCTGGTGGCCGCGAGGAAAGCAACGCCGAAGGCGGCAAGATGGCCGAGATTGAGTTCGCGAAAGCCAGGCCGCACCACCAGCATGACGCCGGCGAAACCGGCGACCACCGCCAGCCAGCGCCAGGGGCCGACCTTCTCCTTGAGGATCACCGTGGAGAGAATGGTGACGCAGAGCGGCGCCAGGAAGATCAGCGCATAGGACTCGGCCAGAGGAATGGTGGTGAAGGCGTAGACGCTGAGCACGCCGGAAGCGATGCCCGCCCAGGCGCGCGCCTGCACCGCCCATGGTCTTTTGGTGCGCCAGAAATCGCGCCAGCGTTCGCCCGCAGGTCGCGTGAAGAATAGGAAGAAGCCCGCGAACAAAGTTATGAAAAAGCCGATCTCGAAGATCGTGAGTTGACCGCCCAGGCTTTTGACAACGGCATCGCTGCCCGAATAGCTTGCGTAGGCGATCAGGGCGAGCAGGATTCCGTTCGTCACGTTGTTCCAGTTCCGGGGAGAGAGTGATTTGAAAATCCTGGCGCTCGGTGCCCATCCGGACGACATCGAGATCTTCATGTTCGGTACGATGGCCGCCTATGCCGCGCAAGGCGCAGAGCTCACTTTTGCCATGGCCACGGATGGTGCCAGGGGCGGCACGAGTGATCCCGCTGTTCTCGCTCGTGTCCGTCGCGATGAAGCAACGGCCGCGGCTGCGCTGGTAGGCGCAATGCCACGCTTCCTCGACTTTCCGGACGGCGAGTTGGTGGCCGATGCAGCGCTGATCGGAGCTCTGAAAGCACTGATTGGTCAAACCGGCCCGGATCTGGTGATCACGCATGCGCCCAACGACTATCATGCCGACCATCGCGCGCTGTCGGACGGCGTGCGCATCGCGGCGTCTTTCGCCGTCCCGGTGCTGCATGCCGACACGATGGGCGGCACCGGTTTTTCGCCGACGCACTATGTCGACATTTCCGCCCATGCCGACGTCAAGGCCGAAGCGATCCGAATGCATCAGTCGCAGGATCCCGACCGCTTCGTCGACATCGCGCGGACACAGAACGCCTTTCGCGCCGGCCAGTGCAACGGCGCGCAAGGCTCCTCGGCCGAAGCCTTCCGCTTCGAACCGTCGTTCCCGTTTGCCGATATCCGTATGCTGCTGCCGCCGGCACCGCCGATCCGGAAGGTGATGGTGAGCACCAGAAGGGTCGGTTGAGAAGCCGAGGCGACCCCACGTCCTGGTCACAATCGGCCTGAACAGCTTCGGTAAGCCGACCAGCGAGCCGCGCTTCTCCAACGTTTTCAGACATCGCGATAAGCATGCTGCGGCGCAGCAACGAATTCGCTTGCTTTGTTTAGTAAAAATTGCATCACTAAACAAATTACTAAACATCCGCAGCGTAACCGCGCAGCCATGTTTGGCCCCCTGAGGAGAGGGGTTGAGGGCTTTTTGAAACCGTCATCCGGGCGCGTTTCGCAAATGGGAGGAAGTCATGAAATCGAGCTTGAAACTGGCGTTGGGACTGACCTCGGCGATCACAGCGTCGACAGCCGTCTCGAACGTCGCGCACGCTGAAGACCTGACGCTGTGCTGGGCCGCCTGGGACCCGGCCAACGCGCTTGTCGAACTGTCCAAGGATTTTACCAAGGAAACCGGCATCGGCATGAAATTCGAGTTCGTGCCATGGACCAACTATGCCGACCGTTTCCTCAACGAGCTGAACTCGCACGGCAAATTGTGCGACCTGATCATCGGCGACAGCCAGTGGATCGGCGGCGCTGCCGAGAACGGCCATTACGTCAAGCTGAACGACTTCTTCGACAAGGAGAAGATCAGCATGGACGATTTCGTGCCGGCAACCGTCGTCGGCTATTCGGAATGGCCGAAGAACACGCCGAACTACTGGGCGCTGCCGGCCATGGGCGACGTCGTCGGCTGGACCTATCGCAAGGACTGGTTCTCCAAGCCGGAACTGCAGAAGGAATTCAAGGAGAAGTACGGTTGGGATCTCGGCCCGCCGACCACTTTCGACCAGTTGAAGCAGGTCGCCGAGTTCTTCCAGAAGCGTGAGATCGACGGCAAGACCGTCTACGGCGCCTCGATCTACACCGAGCGCGGCTCTGAAGGCATCACCATGGGCGCCATGGACGTGCTCTACAGCTATGGCTTCCAGTACGAAAACCCCAAAAAGCCCTACGAGATGGAAGGCTTCGTCAACTCCGACAAGTCGGTGAAGGGGCTGGAGTTCTACAAGGCGCTCTATGATTGCTGCACGCCTCCGGGTGCCTCGAACAGCTATATGGGCGAAGGCGTCGATGCCTTCAAATCCGGCCAGGTGGCGATGCACATGAACTTCGCCTTCACGTGGCCGGGCCTGCAGAAGGACGAGAATGTCGGCGGCGACAAGATCGGCTACTTCGTCAACCCGAAGGGGCCTGACGGCGAGCAGTTCGCCCAGCTCGGCGGCCAGGGCATCTCCGTGGTGTCCTATTCCGACAAGCAGGAAGCGGCGCTGAAATACATCAAATGGTTCGCCAACAAGGACGTGCAGGCCAAATGGTGGTCGCTCGGCGGTTATTCCTGCCTCAACGCGGTGGTCAAGGATCCGGGCTTCCCGGCCAGCCAGCCCTACGCGCAGACCTTCCTCGACTCGATGGCCATCGTGAAGGACTTCTGGGCCGAGCCGAGCTACGCCCCGCTGCTGCAGGCCTCGCAGAAGCGTTTCCACGACTATGTCGTCGCCGGCCAAGGTTCGGCCAAGGATGCGCTGGACGGCCTGGTCAAGGACTGGACGCAGGTCTTCCAGGACGACGGTAAGATGTAACTGGGGCAAGATGTAACCCGGCTCCTCCCGAGCTCGACCCATGCGTCCCGTGCCGCCCTTGGCACGGGACGCAGTTCAGATAAATTCCATGACAGAGACGACCAAGTGACCGAAGCAGGACTCACCATGCTAAATCGGACCGCGGAGAACGTTGCCCGGGCGACGCCGGAACCGTTGGCCCGCAAGGTCCGGGGCATCAGCGACAAGGGCCTCGCCTGGCTGTTCATCTCGCCGACGATCCTGTTGCTGCTGGCCATCAACATCTTCCCGCTGTTCTGGGCGATCTATCTGTCGTTCACCAACTACCGCGCCAACCGCCCGAACGAGGTGGTGAAGAACCTCGGCTTTGCCAACTACCAGCGCATCCTCGGCGACAAGGATATCTGGATCGCCATGCAGACGACGGCGCATTTCGTGTTCTGGACCATCCTGCTGCAGACGCTGATCGGCTTCACCCTGGCCTGGCTGATCGACAGGAAGTTCCGCGGCCACGCCTTCTGGACGACGCTGATCCTGGTGCCCATGATGCTGTCGCCGGCGGTGGTCGGTAATTTCTGGCGCTTCCTCTACGAGCCGCAGATCGGCCTGTTCGCCTACGCGATTTCCTTCGTCACGAGGATTCCGCCGACCGATATCCAGATGCTCTCCAACGTGTCGCTGGCGCCCTGGTCGATCATCATCGTCGACACCTGGATGTGGACACCCTACGTGATGCTGATCTGCCTCGCGGGCCTACGCTCCATCCCCGAATACATCTACGAGGCGGCCGAGGTCGACCGCGCCTCCAACTGGCGGCAATTCTGGTCGATCACGCTGCCGATGGCGCTGCCCTTCATCATGCTGGCTGTGCTGTTTCGCGGCATCGAGAACTTCAAGATGTTCGACATGGTCAATCTGTTGACCGGCGGCGGGCCGGGCTCGACCACCGAGGTCGCCTCGATAACGCTGAAGCGGCAGGCTTTCGAAAGCTGGCGCACCGGCTATTCCTCGGCCTTCGCAATCATTCTTTTCGTGGCGGTGTTCGGCCTCGCCAACATCTACGTCAAGGCGCTCAACAAGGTGAAGCAGAGATGAGCCTGACCACAGCCCATTCGGTCGTCGCACCGAGCAGCAACTCGAAACGGATCGCCGGCACGATCATCGTACTTTACGCACTGATCTCGATCGTGCCGCTGCTGTGGATCTTCGCCACCAGCTTCAAAACGCCGCCGGATTCGATCGCCTATCCGCCCAAGATCCTGTTCCAGCCAAGCCTTGAGGGCTACTGCAATCTGTTCACGACGCGGACCCGGCAGACGCCGGAATACATCAACTCGCTGGGCCCGGCGACAGGCTTCTGCGACGAGACCACGCGCAAGCGCAACATGGTGATCGCCGGCCCGTCCAACTTCCTGCCGCGCTTCGTCAATTCGCTGATCATCGCCTTCGGCTCGACTTTCTGCGCCGTCTTCCTCGGCACGCTGTCGGCCTACGGCTTCTCACGCTTCAAGGTGCCGCTCGCCGACGACCTTTTGTTCTTCATCCTGTCGACGCGCTTCATGCCGCCGATCGCCGTCGCCATTCCGATCTATCTGATGTACCGCGAGCTTGGCCTGTCGGACACGGCGCTCGGCATGATCCTGCTCTACACGGCGGTCAATGTTTCGCTGGCGGTGTGGCTGCTGAAAGGCTTCATCGACGAAATCCCGCGCGAGTACGAAGAGGCGGCGATGATCGACGGCTATACACGGCTGCAGGCCTTCTGGCGCACCGTGCTGCCGCAAGCGACGACCGGCATTGCAGCGACCGCGATCTTCTGCCTGATCTTCGCCTGGAACGAGTATGCGTTCGCGGCACTCCTGACCTCGGGCACCGCGCAGACCGCGCCGCCCTTCATCCCAACCATCATCGGCGAAGGCGGCCAGGACTGGCCGGCGGTCGCGGCCGGCACGACGATCTTCCTGGTGCCGATCCTGGTCTTCACCATTCTGCTCCGCAAGCAATTGCTGCGCGGCATCACCTTCGGCGCGGTGCGCAAATGAGCATGACCAAGCCTCAGAAACGCAAGTCGCGCTGGCCGGTCTGGGCCAGGCGCGGGCTGATGGAAAACATCGCCACGGCGCTGATCGCCATCGGCTTCCTGATGCTGTTCCAGCCCTTCGCGCTGTCGCTCTACACCTACTCCTTCATCACCATGCTCGCCGGCACCGTGATGTTCATCATCGTCTCGAAATTCCCGGAATAATCATGGCCGAAATCCGCGTCCAGCACCTGAGAAAGGCCTTCGGCGATTTCGTTGCCGTGCAGGATTCCAACTTCGTCGTCGAGGATGGCGAGTTCTTCGTCATGCTCGGGCCGTCGGGCTGTGGCAAGACGACGACCTTGCGCATGATCGCCGGGCTCGAACTGCCGACCGGCGGCCAGATCCTGCTCGGCGGCGACGACGTCACCATGCTGCGGGCACGCGAGCGCGACATCGCCTTCGTCTTCCAGCTGTTCGCGCTCTATCCGCACATGAACGTGCGCAAGAACATCGGCTTCCCGCTGTTGGCGCAAGGCATGCCTTCGGCCGAGATCCGCACCCGTGTCGAGGAAACAGCAAAACTGCTGCGCATCGATCACCTGCTCAACAAATCCGTCTCCGGACTTGCCGGTGGTGACCGCCAGCGGGTCGCGCTCGGCCGCGCCATCGTGCGGCGGCCAAAATGCTTCCTGATGGATGAGCCGCTCGGCACGCTCGACACCGAATTCCGCGATTTGATGGTCCATGAACTGCGCGAACTGCACAACCGCATCCGTGCCACGACGGTCTATGTCACGCACGACCAGATGGAAGCGATGTCGATGGCCGACAAGATCGCCGTGATGAACCATGGCGTCATCGAACAGTTCGGAAGCCCACGCGAAATCTACGACCGCCCGGCAACCATGTTCGTCGCCGACTTCATTGGCTCGCCGCCGATGAACTTTTTGGGATTTGGCGGCGGGGTCGCCAAGGGCGCCAGGGAGATCATCGTGCAAGGTGCGAAGGTCGCGGTGCCGGAGGTACGAGAGGACATCGCACCCAGCGACATGGCCCTTGGCATCCGCCCGGAGCACATACGCTTCGACGACGCCTCCAAGCTGCGCGGCGCCATCTACGGCACCGAATATCTCGGCACCACGCAGATCGTCGCGGTCGAAACGGCGGACGGTATCATCAAGGCACGCGTGCCGGCCGAAATCCGGCTGTCCACCGGCGACCATGTCGGCCTGACGCTGAGCAGCGCGCGGCTGTCGCTGTTCGAGAAGGGATCGGGCCGCGCAGTGAGAACCGCGATCCACGATGTCGCCTCGGAGCGGAGGACCCAGCATGGCTGAGGTGCACATCAAGAACGCGACCAAGAGTTTCGGCGATCATGCCGCCGTCAACGGCCTCGACCTGCACATAGCAGATGGCGAATTCGTCGTGCTGCTCGGGCCGACCGGGGCCGGTAAGACAACGACGCTGCGGCTCATCGCCGGGTTGGAACGGCCGGATACCGGCACGATCGAGATCGGTGGACACAACGCCACGACGCTGTCGCCGGCCGAGCGTGACACCGCCTTCGTCTTCCAGCAGTATTCGCTCTATCCGCATCTGTCGGTATTCGACAACCTCGCCTTCCCGCTGCGCTCGCCGGCGCGGAAAATGCCGGAGGACCAGATCCGCCGCCGGGTCGAGGAGGTGGCGAAGATGGTGCGCATCCATCACAAGCTCGCCAATCGCTCGACCAAGCTTTCGGGCGGCGAAATGCAGCGCGTTGCCATCGGTCGCGCGCTGGTGCGCAAGCCTTCGATCTATCTGATGGACGAGCCGCTGTCGTCGCTCGATGCCAAGCTGCGCGGCGATCTCAGGCTCGAGCTGAAGCGCATCCAGACCGAACTCGGCGCCACCATGCTTTATGTCACGCATGATCAGATCGAGGCGATGACGATGGCAGACCGCATCGGCATCCTCACCGAGGGCGTGCTGGTGCAGATCGGTTCGCCGCGCACCATCTATTCCGAGCCGGCAAACCTTCATGTCGCGGCAAGGCTCGGCCAACCGGCGATCAATCTTCTGCCGACCGGACTGCTGCCTGATGCCGGCGCGCCAGCCGGGACCAAGACGATCGGCGCGCGCACCGAACATCTTTCGATCGCGAAGGCTGCGAATGGTCATGCCGACGGCGTCGTCGACTGGGTCGAGCATCTCGGTGATCAGAACCATTTGCATGTGACGGTGGGGACCAAGAAACTGGTGACGCTGACCGATCCCGACACGGATCTGGCGCAGGGCGACAAAGTGGTGATCCGCTACCGGGCGCCGCTGTATTTCGGCGCCGATGGACAGCGATTGATGTGAGCGGTTTTCGGTGATTCAGCACCGGTTTTGACTTTGCCAGTATGGGACGAATTCGATGAAGCACTTTTTCAATCGCAGGGAAACGATCGTCACCGAGGCGCTCGACGGCCTGTTGCGGACCATCGGATCAGGCGATCTCGCGCGCCTCGACGGCTATCCCGAGATCAAGGTCATCCTGCGCGCCGACTGGGACAAGACGAAAGTCAGTGTCGTCTCCGGCGGCGGGGCCGGGCACGAGCCGTCCCATGCCGGCTTCGTCGGCAAAGGCATGCTGACGGCGGCGGTCTCAGGCGAGATCTTTGCCTCGCCGAGCGTCGAAGCCGTGCTGGCCGCCATTCGCGCAGTCACCGGCCCGGCCGGCTGTCTGTTGATCGTCAAGAACTACACCGGCGACCGCCTCAATTTCGGTCTGGCGGCCGAGAAGGCGCGCGCCGAAGGGTTTCGTGTCGAGATGGTGATCGTCGCCGACGACATCGCGCTGCCCGACATTGCCCAGCCACGCGGCGTTGCCGGCACCTTGTTCGTGCACAAGATCGCAGGCCATCTGTCGGATGCCGGCCATGATCTGGCATTCGTCGCAACGGCCGCTCGCGCGGCGGCGAAGGATATCGTTTCGCTCGGCATGTCGCTGTCGTCCTGCTCGATCCCCGGCCAGCCGCACGAAGACAGGTTTGGCGAGAATGACGGTGAGCTCGGCCTCGGCATTCATGGCGAGCCGGGCGTCGAGCGGATTGCGGTGCAGAGCGCCGACAGGCTGGTGGCGATCATGGCGGGGCGCCTCGCGGCACGGCTTGATCCCAAGGCCACCTACGCCTTGCTGATCAACAATCTCGGCTCCGTGCCGCCGCTCGAAATGTCTGTCGTCGCCAATGCGGTGCTTGCATCGCCGCTGGCCAAAACCATCAAGCTGACGATCGGCCCGGGCCCGCTGATGACGGCGCTCAACATGAACGGCTTCTCGCTGTCGCTGATCCGGCTGGATGCGGCGCGCGAAACCGCCTTGCAGGCGCCGGTCGGTCCGCACGCCTGGATGCCGGCAAAGCCGGTTGTTTCACCTGCCGTCGTGCCGATGGCGAAAGCGGCCGGACAGAGCGCGGCACGCAAGCCCAGCCAGGATGCGCGCACGAAGCGTCTAGTCGTCACGGTCTGCGAACGGCTGATCGCGCTCGAAGCGACTTTGAACGGATTGGACGCCAAAACAGGCGACGGCGACACCGGTTCGACGGTGGCGACCGGCGCGCGCAGTGTTCTCGAGCGGCTTGATACACTACCGCTTGCCGAGCCTGCAGCCACCCTTGGCGCGATAGGTGACATACTGAGCGCGTCGATGGGCGGCTCCAGCGGCGTGCTGCTGTCGATCTTCTTCACCGCCGCGGCGCAAGCTCTGGACAGCGGCGCGAACCTGGCCAAGGCGCTGCTTGCCGGCCTCGAGCGAATGACTTTCTATGGCGGCGCAAGGATGGGTGACCGCACCATGGTCGATGCCTTGGAGCCAGCGCTCAAAGCGCTCGATGCCAAGAGCGTGGACGAAGCGGCTGTGGCGGCCCGACGTGGCGCCGAGGCCACCGCTGCCATGGACAGGGCAAAATCCGGGCGGTCCGCCTATGTCGGCAGCAAGCTGCAAGGCGTGGCCGACCCCGGCGCCTATGCAGTGGCCGAGGTTTTCGCGGCGGCGGCCGCGCTGCATGAAGCAGCCTGATTCATGCTCCAGTTGTCGAATGAGCGTTCTTTCGATACTGCGGGCGGCATGGAAACCGGAAATGCGGGTGACATGGCGGCGTTGAACCTTGCCAGGCTGATCGCGGCCGCTGCGGATACCATTGCCGCTCACGCCGAGGAGTTGACGGCGCTCGACCAGGCGATCGGCGACGGCGACCACGGGCTGAACATGAAGCGCGGCTTCGAGGCCGTGCGCGCGGAAGCCGAAGCATTTTCGGCCAAACCGCTGCCCGATGCCTTGAAGGCGATCGGCACCAAGCTGGTGATGACGGTCGGCGGCGCCTCCGGCCCGCTATTCGGCACCCTTTTCCTGGCACTCGGCAAGGAGATTTCAGCGGCGCCTGATCGCGCCAATCTGACGGCGGCGTTCGGCAAGGCGATCGAAGCGGTGGCAGCACGGGGCAAGTCGCAGGTTGGACAAAAAACCATGCTCGACGTGCTGCAGCCGGTGCATGACGCGTTGCTGCAGGGAAAGACGGCGCCGGAAATCGCAGGTATCGCCGATGCGGCCGCCGAGGCGACCGTGCCGATGAAGGCCCGGCGCGGCCGTGCGTCGTTCCTTGGCGACCGGTCGATCGGCCACATGGATGCCGGTGCACGCTCGACCGCGCTTCTGGTGTGCACGATCGTCGAAACGCTGGAAGGTCAGCCATGAGCAATGTCGGCATCGTCATCGTTTCGCATTCGCCGCTGGTTGCCGAGGGCACGGCCGACATGGTGCGGCAGATGGTGGGCGACGAAGTGCCGCTTGCATGGTGCGGCGGAAACGGCCATGGCGGGCTCGGCACCAATGTCGAGGCGATCATGGGCGCCATCGACAAGGCCTGGTCGGAAGCCGGTGTCGCCATTCTGGTCGATCTCGGCGGTGCCGAGACCAACTCGGAAATGGCGGTGGAGATGATCGGCGAGCCACGCTCGCACAAGATCATCGTCTGCAACGCGCCGATCGTCGAAGGCGCGGTGATGGCGGCGACCGAGGCCTCCGGCGGCGCCTCGCTCCGGGAAGTGGTGGCGACGGCACATGAATTGTCGCCGTCGTGAGTGAACGGGAAGTTTGAAGACATGTCCGCATCCGCCGAAGCGACCGTTGTGATCACCCACGAGGTGGGCCTGCACGCGCGTCCTTCGGTGAAGTTCACCAAGCTGGCCAAGAGCTTTGCCGCCGAGGTGGAAATCGCGCTTGCCGCCAACGGCCCCTGGTTCGACGCCAAGAGCATCGTCAAGGTGATGGCGACCAAGGCGCCGAAGGGTACGCTGTTGCACATCAGGGCCAGCGGAGACGGCGCCAATGATGCCGTCGACGCGCTGGTCGAACTGGTGCGGCGCGATTTCGACGAAGGCGCGGACCATGCCCGAACCGCTTAGGATTAAAGGCATTTCGGCCTCGGCCGGTTATGCCGAAGGGCCGCTGTTCGACCTCGACCAGACTGTCGGCTCCTATGTCGGCAAAGAAACAGCCGACGATGAGAAGGCCGCGCTCGAAACCGCAATCGGCATTGCCACGGGCCGTCTCACTGCAATGATCGGGATGGCCGAGGGCGATGCCGCCGACATTCTCGAGTTTCAGATCGCCATGCTGCAAGACGATGCGCTGAGCAGCCCGGCCTTTACCGCGATCCGCTCCGGCCTGCCAGCGGACAAAGCATGGCGGCAAGCGCTTGATACTGAGACTGCCGGCTACGATGCTTCGGACCAGGATTATTTCCGCGCGCGCGCCGCCGACATCCGCGATATCAGGGACCAGGTGCTGCGGGCTCTGTCGGAGGTTGGCAACGTCGAGCCGCCCGCCGGCGCCATCCTCTATGGCGAGGATATCGCGCCGACGCGTTTTCTCGAAACCGACTGGAGCAGCGGCGGCGGCATCGCGCTGAGGGCGGGCAGCACGGCCAGCCATGTCGCCATGCTGGCGCGCTCGCGCGGCGTACCCATGATCGTCGGTCTCGGTGCTTCGCCGGCTCATCTCGCCGGCATCGCCCTGCTCGACGCCGAACATGGCGGCATCGTGGTGTCGCCCTCCAGGACCGAAATCGCCGCTTTTCGGCAATCCTCCTCATCATTCCGGGCGCGCCGCGATCGGGCCGGGACCTTCCTGGCGCGACCGGCGGTGACCAAGGCCGGCACGGCGGTGCGGATGCAGGTCAACATCGCCGACCCGTCCGAGGTCGACGGCATCGATATCGCCACCTGCGACGGGGTCGGGCTGATGCGCACCGAATTCCTGTTCGGCAAGACGCTGCCGGACGAGGGGACACAGTATCGCGCCTATCGCAAGGTGCTGGAATGGGCTGGTGAAAAACCGGTGACGATCCGCACCGTCGATGCCGGCGGCGACAAGCCGGTGCCCGGCTTCACCATCGAGGAGAGCAATCCGTTCCTCGGCCTGCGCGGAATCAGGCTGTCGCTGGCAAGGCCGGAGGTGTTTCGTGTACAGATCCGGGCACTGCTGCGCGCCGCGGTGCACGGCAATCTGAAAGTGATGTTTCCGATGATCGCCATTGTGGAGGAATACCGACAGGCAGCGGCGATGTTCGCCGAGGAGCAGACCGCACTTGCCGCGCGCGGCATCGCGAGCAAGATGCCGCCGCTCGGCATCATGGTCGAGGTGCCGTCGGTGGCGATCCTGCCGGAAGCCTTTGCTGATGCCGCCTTCTTCTCGATCGGCTCCAACGACCTCACCCAGTATGTCATGGCGGCTGCCCGCGATAACGCTGCCGTGGCACATCTCAATTCGGTCCGTCATCCGGCCGTGCTACGGCTGATCGCTGCCGTGACCGCGTTTGGCCAGCGGGAAAAAATCCCGGTCAGCCTGTGCGGCGATGCAGGCGGCGATCCCGCCTCGATCCCGTCACTGCTCAAGGCCGGCCTGCGCGATCTTTCCGTCCCTCCGGCGCAACTCGCCATGGCCAAGGCGGCCATCGCGGACGTTTCTGTCTAGGCGCGGCCGGCATGGTCGACAGGGCATCCGAACCCGGTTCCGAAGAGGCGATCCGCGCCTACAAGACGATCCTGTCGCAGGTCATCGACCAGCGCCCATCCGGCATGCGCCAGCGCCTGGCCGATGCGCTCGGCAAACACCGAAGCTTCGTCACCCAGATTTCCAGTCCTGCCTATTCGATCCCGATTCCGTCAAAACATTTGCCGGCTATATTTTCGGTGTGCCATTTCAGCCCGGCCGAGCGCGACCAGTTTCTCGCCGCCTACCATCAGGCGCATCCGGGAAAAATGTCGATCGCATCAGGCATGCGCAAGACGCGGCATGTCTCGCTGATCGTGCCGGATTTCGGCGACGACAAGCAGAACGCCGCGCTCGATAAGGCGGTGAACGATTTTATCCAGAAGATCACCAGCATCACCGGCAAGGGTGGCTGATCGAACTCTTTGTTTTACACAATTCCGGACGGAAAACCGCGACACACTTTCCCTGGAATTGCTTTGGAAGGCCTATTTCGGGAGGAGACGGCCGTGAAGAAGTTTATCAATTCGGTGGACACGGTGCTGACCGAAAGCCTCGACGGCTTCGTCGCCGCCCATGCCGACATCCTTGTGCTCGGCGACGAGCACAAATTTGTCCGCCGCAAGACCTTGCGGCCGGGCAAGGTGGCGTTGATCTCCGGCGGAGGCTCCGGCCACGAGCCGCTGCATGGCGGCTTTGTCGGGCACGGTATGCTCGACGCCGCCTGCCCCGGCCAGGTGTTCACCTCGCCGACGCCGGACCAGATGCTAGCGGCGGCGGAGGCCGTCGACACCGGCGGCGGTTGCCTGTTCATCGTCAAGAACTATGAGGGCGACGTCATGAACTTCGACATGGCGGCCGAGATGTCTGAAGGCGTCCAGCAGATCGTGACCAATGACGATGTCGCCGTCGAGAATTCTTCCTATACGACGGGCCGGCGCGGCGTCGCCGGCACGCTGGTGGTGGAAAAGATCGTCGGAGCCGCTGCCGAACATGGCTTGGCACTGGCGCCGCTGAAGGCGCTGGGCGACGGCGTCAACGCTGCTACCCGCTCGATGGGCGTGGCGCTGACCAGCTGCACCGTACCGGCGGCGGGCAGGCCGACTTTCGACATCGGCGACGGCGATATGGAGTTCGGCGTCGGCATCCATGGCGAACCCGGTCGTCGGCGCGACACGTTGAAAAGCGCCGATGCGATCGCGCAGGAGATCTGTGCCGAAATCCTGGGCGATCTCGGCGACCGGGCGAAGGGTCCGGCGCTGCTGTTCGTCAACGGCTTCGGCGGCACGCCGCTGATGGAGCTCTATCTGATGTACAACAGCGCGCGCGCGATCTTCGAAAAACACGGCGTGACGGTGACCCGTTCGCTGGTAGGCTCCTACGTCACCTCGCTCGACATGGCCGGCTGCTCGATCACGCTGACCATGCTCGACCACGAGACGACCGCATTCTGGGACGCGCCGGTGCACACAGCAGCGCTGCGCTGGGGCATGTAAAGCTGGCTTCCACCCTGCTTTTCTGCAACATCTTTCCCTTTAATCGCAACATTGTCCGGGTTGATGCTGCCACCGCTTACCCCTGCCGAAGAAAAGCTGCTGCTGCGCTACGCAGATCCGGAAGCGCCGACTGTCGACGTCGATAATTTGCCGGCAAAGACGCTGATGTCGCTGCTCGACAACGCCGAATTCCATGGCGTCCTGCCGATCATGCTGCGCAAGCTCAGCGGCGACGCGCAACTGCCATCGGATCAGGAGCTGGGAGACAAATTGGAGGACCTGCGCCAGAAGGCAACGATCGCCACCGGCCAGTCGATGCTGTTGAAGTATCATGGCGACCGCATCATGAAGGGACTGGCGGCGGACAATATTCCGGCGCGGATCGTCAAGGGGCCGGTCTTCGCGCGAAAGCTCTACCGCAACGTCGCCGACAGGCCGTTCACCGACATCGACATCCTGGTCGAACCCGCCAATCTGGCCAAGGCAAATCGGGTGATCGCGGCATGCGGCTTCGAGCTTGGCAGCAACGAGGCCGAGTCCTACGAATTGCAGGAATTCAAATGGCTCGAAAAGGAGAATTCCAGCCTGCTGGTCGAACTGCATGGCGACCTCGTGCATGACACCGGCATGCGGCGGCGCCTGTCGCTGGGTTTCCCTGAATTGCGCGCCATCGACGGCGACGCGACAGACACACCGGCGGCTCTTCTGACAATCGCCATCGTGCACGCCGCCGGCGGCCACAAATTCCACCGGCTGCAGCTTTGCGTCGACGTGCTGCAAGGCGTGCGGGCGCTGCAATCACCCGAAGCGGAAGCACGCCTCTTCGACGCTGCCCGTACCACCGGCATCGAGCTCGAGTTGGCAATCGTGCTCGATGTGACCGGCCAGTTGTTCGACGAAAGCCGAGCGCTCGACCTCGCCGGCCAGATCAAGCCCGATCTCTCCATACGGCTGGCCAGACGGTTGATCACCACGAATACGCTGCTCGGCGTCAATTCCAGGGATAAGCTTGGTTCGCGCCTACGCCGCGACGCCTTCCGCTGGATCCAACGGCTGGCCAGGGCCAGAGCAATTCCAGGAAAAGTGTGAGACGTTCTCTCCCGGAAAAGCGTCGCGCCATCACCTCAGGTCGGAAAGTGATGGCGCTCTTGGCTTGACCGCTCTGAGTCTTTAGCCTGCGTCGGGAAGCACACGACGAAGGATTGAGGAATTTGGCCGATCTCAATACCCACATTGCGAATGCTGCGCGTGATCGGAGTTCCCCGCGAGTCGTCGCGGTCCTTACAACACGGAACGAAGAACGGTTCGTTGCCGGATGTCTCGAGAACCTCTTTCGTCAAGGCGTACAGGTCTACATCTGCGACAATCAGTCGACGGACCGAACGCTTGAGATTGCCCAGCGCTACGGCGGAGCCGGATTGATAGGATTCGAAACCATCCCGCATAACGGCTGGTATTGCTGGGAGCACCTTCTTCGTCGCAAAGAGGAACTGTTTCGGTCGCTCGAAGCAGACTGGTTCATGCATGTTGACGCTGACGAGATCCACCTCCCGCCGACTTCGTACTCATCGTTGGTCTCCGCCATTGCGGCAGCCGACGCACTCGGCTTCAATGCAATCGAATCTTCCGAGTTTACGTTCATTCCTACCAGGGAAGCTCCCGATCACGACAATCCCGATTATCAACACACGCTGCGCACCTACTACCCGTTCCGGCCGACCTCTCCACACTGCGTCCGTGCCTACAAGAAACAGGACGGCCCCATGGAGATTGCGTGGTCAGGCGGCCATCTCGTACGGTTCGCGGGTCCGGTGAGGCTTTACTCCGAGCGTTTTCGCATGAAGCACTATCTGTTCCTTAGCGCAGAGCACGCCGCATGCAAGTATGCTGGCCGCCGGTTTCTGAGCGAAGAGGTCATTGGTCGTGGCTGGCACGGATGGCGACCCCGCTTGCGATCAGAGGATATTCTGCTGCCGGACGCCAGCCAGGTGCGCGCCAGCGCGACGGACGACGATCTGGACGAGGCCAATCCATGGTCGGCACACTGGCTTGAGCGGTACGCCTCGTGAATGAGGTACACCTCCCCCGCGTCCTGGCGATCGCGGATCGACCCGGCTGGGCGATTGATCGCAAGACCCAAAATCTCAGGCGCGTGCTGGAAAGAAGGTTCGAGATCGTCCAACGATTTCAACATGATGTGACTGAGTCGGACGTGAACACGGCGGACATCGTGCTCATCTTCTATTGGCTCCAGATCTCGAAGCTGCCCCTGCCGGAATCGGCCCTCGCCGGGCGGTCTGACAGGCTGCTCATCGGGATCTGCAGCCACAGAGAGCTGGAGGGCGAATTCCGCGAGCCCGGGCTCGCCGCCCTGCACCGGCTGGCGCGCGCTGTCTTTGTCAACAATCGGCAGCTCGAGCACGAATACGGTCCTCTACTGCGTGTTCCGGTCCACTACACGCCCAATGGAGTCGACACGACGTTCTTTTGTCCCGCACAAGAGCCACAACCCGGTTCTGGCGAGCTCCGTGTCGGATGGGCGGGAAGTCTCGGCAACCATGGTCCAGCACATCGCGGCTTCCACGACGTCATCGAGCCCGCGGTAGCGGCCGTGCCGGGCGCGCGCCTACTGACGGCGATTCGCGAGCAACGCTGGCGTAGCCATGACGAGATGCCCGACTTCTATCGGGATCTCGACGTTTATGTCTGCGCCAGCCTCAGCGAAGGCACTCCCAATCCTTGCTTGGAGGCGGCGGCGTGCGGTGTCCCTTTGGTGACCACCCGTGTGGGAAACATGCCCGAGCTGATTCGGGATGGCGACAACGGGCTGTTCTTCGATGGAACTGCGGAGGGGCTTGCGAACAAGCTAGCCTTGTTGCGGGACACGCCATCGCTCCGGTCGAGGATGGCCGCCCGCATGATCGAGACGATCCAAGAGTGGGATTGGGGCGTGCAGGCGGAGAACTACGCGCGCATGTTTGCCTCGTTGCTTACTGCGGGCGGAGCTGTCGGGCCCATGAGATGAGCGGCTTCGGGTGTGCCCTGCCAAACCTGACCTTTGTAGCGCCATTCGAGTTTTCCCGGACCCTTGCTCTTCCGTACCTCGCGCAGCAAGGATAACGAGGCGGCGCTGCGCTTAAATCGTTGTTTTTGCGCAAAACTGCGAAGTAGAAGCACTCCGAAACACGCTATCCCCACGCCCTTGGGAACAAGGAATAGCGGCCCCACGTTGCCTGGGGTATTCAGTCCCGCGTCGTCAGAGCGGCGCTGATCAGTGCCGCAGCGTCAGCCGGGCGCGCGCCCACCTCCAACCGGAAGGTCGGCACCGCATTGACCACCCCGGCGATGGTCGCCAGCCGGCGTTTCTGCATCGGCAGCAGCCCGGTCATACCGGTGCGGACGTTGTCCACCGCCAGTGCCACCATTGCGTCAGTGCCGGCCATGGCGACGAGCCGGCTCTGGCTTCCGGCGGAACGCGCCAGGTGCAGAAGGGCCGCCACCGGCCGGGCGGATGCGTTTTCCACCCGCACGATCGCTGCCAGCCTTTCAAGCGAGACGGGCTGTTCGCCGTTGCGATCCCAGGTCTGGCCAAGGCATGGCGCAACCTGCGGGATCATTTCGGCAGTCTTTCGGTGGATCTTGACGGCGCGCGGCAGACCCCAGGCTACGACCTTGCCCGAAGTGGCATTCACGATCATGGCGTCGTCGGAGCAGAGGCCAAAGCCCTGAGTTGCCAGCGCGAGCGACGTTGTGGTCTTGCCGGTGCCGCTCGGAGCATGGATCAGCACCACCGCATCGCTGTCCGGCAACGTCAAGCCGGCAGTGTGCAGCATATGCTGGCCACCGGCGTCGAGCGCGGCGTCGAGCACCAGCATTGCCGGTGTCCACGCGGCTTTCGCGCCAGGGCGGATCCGGAGTTCGGCCCATCCCGCCACGCCATTGATGGCAACGGTCTGACGCCCGGGAAAGACCAGATGGATGATACCACCATCCTCGAACATCCGGCAGGGACCATCCTCCGGCACCTCGCCATCGAAGACGAGGGATCCGTTGGGTGCCTCGTCCAAGGTGTCTGTCTCGGCGATCTCGAGACGAAAGTCCGGCTCGACGGGTTCCGCGATACGCAGGCTGCCCAGCATCCGGTCGAAATCCTGCCACAGCTCTGGGCGCTCGGCCGATATGCCAAGGATCAGGCCGTCGAGGCCATAGCAGGCTGAAGGTCTGGTCAAGCGGGACGCGCCTTTACGGCATCGGCATGATGACGATAGATTTCGACCATGCCGGGAAGCTTGTCGCTGACCACCGGCCTGCCATCGAGGCAGACCCAGCAATGCGCTGCCAGGCGCTGCGCTTGCATCGACTGCGGATCGACGCCGAAGCGCAGGTCCGGATCGAAGCCGGCCAGGCGCAGGAAACGATGACCTAGCAGACCCTCCCTCAGGCACCTGCGGTCACGCATCAGCCAGGGACGGCGGACGGCGCGGTTGACGCTGGCGACTATGTAGGCGGACGGCAGACCGCGATAGGGCGTCGACGAGGCGAGCGGCGCCCATTTGAGCACCTCCTCGAAGCTCCGGTTGGTGACAAGGACCGGCATCAGTCGCGCGCTTGCCCAGAGATGGCAGCGAAACAGAGCGCGCAGGAGCGGGCCGTCAGCCATCAAGCACCTGGCGCGGCGAGGATACCTTCAGAGATCAGATCCGTGGCCAGTGCCGCCATGTCCTGATCGAGCGTCCCCTTGTCAACCTCGAACTCCTCGCAAAGCAGGTCGACGATCTCGTCGAGGTTGCGCGCGCCGTCCACCTTGTCGAGAAAGGCTTCGGTCGTGCCGTTGCATGTATAAAGCTGGCCGCTGCGCGCCAAAAGCACGACTGCGCCATCGCCCACATGCTGCACCGAGGCATCCTCGGCCAGCCGCAGAACGGTTCCAGAGACTATTTCCACCACGCCCCTCCAAGCCACGCTCATCCCGGAAATCAGATAGCGCGGAGGTGGAGCGCTGTCTATCAGCCGATCATGGGAGCCCAGTGCACGGACCAACGGCTTTGCTGACGGATTCTCCGCGCCAGTCGCGTTAGAACCTGCTCGGTTGCGTCTTCCCGGCCGCACTCGTCCCAGAAATAGTTATCGATGAAACGTGACAAGCAGCGGGCCTGCCGGCAGCGGACGTTGCATTTCTTCCCCTAAGTAAGGTAAAACCTGTCCGGGTGTTGGGGAGATTGCGTATGCGTTACAATTGGGAGCGGGCTCCGACGAGCTTCGAACGTCACAGAAAAGCGCTGGCTACAGCCATTTTGATCGCTGGCGGCATTGGCCTCATGCTTGTGGCCCTGCCGATCTAGAAACAACCTTCAGACAGAGCGGCTGCCGGCGCCTGGGCGTGACCTCTCAGCGTGGCTGCCCGGTCACCGCGAGGAAGCGGCGATCGCGCCCCTCGAAACCCTGGCTGAAACGCTGCACCAGCACAACGATCACCGCCGGCTTGCCGGCCGGGGTGAGTTCGTAGGATTCCGACAGGCTGTAGGAGGTCGGGCAGTTTCTTGAGCCCGGCACGGTCTTGTCCTCGTGCAGGATCTTGATCGGCTTGCCGTCCTGGCCATGCAGCGTCAGCCGGAAGCCGAGCGCCTTGCCTGCCTTTTCACCTTGAAGTGCCTGGTCACGCTGCTGTGTCGTTGCGAAACTCGCCGAACAATCGCTCGTGCTGGCCGCCAGGATTTCGTCGAGCTGGATGGTCGAAATGCCTGTTTCGCCATGGAGCGGCGACAGCCATTTCTGCGACACCTGCTCGAGGCGAGAAATATCGTTGTAGGCAACCGTTTCGCCCGGAAACGTGAACTTGTCGGAAGCCGCCTGCTCGGCTGGGAATGTGATGGCATATTGGGCGAGAATGGGCGCCGCCTGAGCGGCGGCCTGCGCCCTCGCCTGCTCCAGCGTCAGTGTCGCCTCCTCCGTCTCGTCGACGACGAGGATCGGCTTACCGCCAACGAGCTGATCCGTGCGGGTATCGATGATGTCTATCTGCGACCAGCCAGAGTCCGAGGCGCCGGCGTCGAGCGTTCCATATTGCTCGAAGGCGAAATAAGCGCCATCCGGCGAAAAGCCGATGATGTGCCGTGCCGCGGCATCGCCAGCCTGAGCGATTCCAGCGGAGATCGCGAGCACGACACCCATGACCAATGGGAGCGCAAGGCGCCCGATGATCCGCACAGCAGCAAACATCCCCACTCCAATCTCGTATCGCAATTTCATAGCTGCTTGCCCCCAAGCGCCAGGTCGATATCGGCCGTACAATGGCGTGCATTTGCGGCCAAGGGTAGAGCGCGCTATCTGGAGGGAAGAAAATCATTCCTGGGGAGGTATGGATGGCTTCACGCTATCACGAGGTCTATGAAGGCTGGAAACGCGACCCGGAACGCTTCTGGGCGGACGCAGCCGGCGCCATCGACTGGTATTCGCCCTGGAACAAGGTGTTCGACGCCACGGCTGGCGTCTATGGCCGCTGGTTCACCGGCGCCACCTGCAACACCTGCTACAACGCCATCGACCGCCATGTCGCCGGCGGGCGCGCCGACCAGATCGCACTGATCCATGACAGCGCGATCACGGGAACGATCAGGAAGTTCACCTATGCCGAGTTGAAGCGCGAGGTGGTTGCACTCACCTCGGTGCTGAAGAACCGTGGTATTCGCAAGGGTGACCGCGTCATCATCTACATGCCGATGGTGGCCGAGGCGGCCATCGCCATGCTCGCCTGTGCCCGCATCGGCGCCGTGCATTCGGTGGTCTTCGGCGGCTTTGCCTCGCATGAGCTTGCCACCCGCATCGACGATGCCAGGCCGAAGCTGATCATTTCGGCATCCTGCGGCCTGGAGCCGGGCCGCGTCGTTGCCTACAAGCCGTTGCTCGACAAGGCGATCGAGATCTCCCGCCACAAGCCGGACGCCTGCCTGATCCTGCAGCGCGACCAGTTGCGCTGCGAGTTGAAGGAGCATTTCGACATCGACTACGCCGATGCCGTCGCTCGCGAACGGGCAGCGGGCGCCAATGTCGATTGCGTGCCGGTGCTGGCCACCGATCCGCTCTACATCATCTACACATCGGGCACGACCGGCCAGCCCAAGGGCATCGTGCGCGACAATGGCGGCCATATGGTCGCGCTGAAATGGACGATGGAAAACGAGTTCGGCGTCAAGCCGGGCGAGGTGTTCTGGGCGGCGTCCGATGTCGGCTGGGTGGTCGGCCATTCCTACATCGTCTACGGACCGCTGCTGCATGGCTGCACCAGCATCCTGTTCGAAGGCAAGCCTGTCGGCACGCCCGATGCCGGCACCTACTGGCGGGTGATAGCGGAGCATGGTGTCGTAGCCCTTTTCACCGCACCGACCGCGTTCCGCGCCATCAAGGGGCAGGACCCGAAGGGCGAGTTCATTGCTAAATACGACCTCTCGAGGTTCCGCACGCTGTTTCTTGCCGGCGAGCGCGCCGACCCGGAAACCATCAAATGGGCGGAGCAGAAGCTGAATGTGCCTGTGGTCGACCATTGGTGGCAGACCGAGACCGGCTCGCCGATGACGATCAATCCCGCCGGCCTTGGCCTGCTGCCGGTGAAATACGGCTCGCCCGGCGTGCCGATGCCCGGCTACGACATCCGCGTGCTCGACGATGGTGGCCATGAGGTGCAGCGGGGCACGCTGGGCAATGTGGTGATCAAACTGCCGCTGCCGGCCGGCTGCCTGCCGACGCTGTGGAATGCCGATCAACGGTTCCGCCAAGCCTATCTCGACGAGTTCCCCGGCTTCTACAAGACGGCGGATGCCGGCATGGTCGACGAGGACGGCTATCTCTACGTCATGGCTCGCACCGATGACATCATCAACGTCGCCGGCCACCGGCTGTCGACCGGCGCCATGGAAGAGGTGCTTTCGGCCCATCCCGATGTCGCCGAATGCGCGGTGATCGGCATTGCCGACGCCATGAAGGGCCAAGTTCCGCTGGGCTTCGTGGTGTTGAATGCGGGTGTGACGCGTGACGTCGGCCTGATCGAGAATGAAGTGGTCGGCCTTGTGCGCGAACGCATCGGCCCGGTTGCCGCCTTCAAGACGGTGGTGACGATCAAGCGCCTGCCCAAGACGCGTTCGGGCAAGATCCTGCGCGGCACCATGCAGAAGATCGCCGACAAGGAAGAATGGACCATGCCGGCGACGATCGACGATCCGGTCATCCTCGACGAGATCACCAAGGCCCTGAAGGAACGCGGAATCGGACTTTGAGCCACTGAAGGGTGGGCCGCGGACGACCTTTTCGATCGGCAAGCAATACTTTTATTGTGCGACGCAGCAATGCACCCTAAAGTCGTTCGCGGGGGGACATCGACAAAGGTCGCATGGCTCAGCAGAAGATTACATTTGGTGGCGTAGACATCCTGCGCTTTCTCGCCGCCGTCATGGTCATGGTCTACCACTATGGCTTCTGGGTGTGGGCGTATCCGGACGGTGTTTCGGCGCGCGCCACGGGCGGCGTTCCCCCGCAGCCGGCAATAGGCGCCTGGGTCGAATCCGGCTGGGTCGGCGTCCAGATCTTCTTCGTCATCAGCGGTTTCGTCATCGCCTTCAGCGCCGAAAGGTCGACACCCCTGCAGTTTTTCGAAGCAAGGGTGAAACGGCTGGCGCCGGCGGTCTGGATCTGCGCACCGGTCACCGCGCTGGTGCTGCTGCTTGTCGGGCTCAGTTGGCCGACCGATGCCGTCATCAGGCTCCTACGCACCGGCCTGTTCGTTCCGTACGCGCCTTGGGTGGACAGCGTCTACTGGACGCTGGGCATCGAGATCGCCTTCTATGCCATCGTCTGGATCCTGCTCAGCTTTGGCCGCTTCCATCTGATGGAGATTGTGGCCGTCGCCATCGGCTTGGTCAGCACGCTGTTCTGGTGCCTCTACTACCCGCTCGGCTGGGCCGATCTTGCCGAAACACGCACACTCGACCTGCTGCTGGTGCATCACGGCGTTTTCTTCGCCACCGGCGTCATGCTGTGGCGGATGCGCATCAAGGCGGTGACAGGCGCCCGACTTGCCTTCTGCGCCCTGTTCCTGGCCGGTGGTGTGCTGCAGATCGCCAGTTCAGTCGACGTTCATATCCTGAAGGTCGGGCGGGATATGCCGTTCGCGCCGCCGATCCTCATCTTCCTCATCGGCATCGCGCTGATGGCATGGTCGCTGCGGCTCGACCTCTCCTGGAGCGGCTGGCGCCGGATCGGGCTGCTGACCTACCCGCTCTACCTGCTGCACGATGTCGTCGGCGCGGCCCTGCTCGGCATCCTGGTTCGCGCCGGTCTGCCACATCTGTTCTCGATGGCGGTCGTCGGCGCGACGATGATCGCGGCAAGCTGGCTGGTGGCGATCGAGGCCGAACCACGCATCCGGCTGCTGCTCGACCACACCGTTTTCCGTTATCGGCTCAAGGCAGCCTGACGACGATCCGGCAGACCGGGCCGGCCGCCGACCTAAAGCATGTCGCGCCTGAGCGATTCAGGCCCGCTTCAGGCCTTTGTTTCCACAGATCGTTTTCCCAAGACCAAGCTCATTTCTGAGCGACATGCATTGCGGTCCCGACCCGGCGGGGCTGCATTTTCCACGATTGCGGAATTCTCCGTTTCGGGCATGATAACAGGCACTTATGCCTTCCGTATGAGAGCTTGCCTCGAGACGCCCTGCACGTGAACCTGTTCCAGCGAAAACCCCGCATCGCGGCGCGTGCGCGCCTCGATATCGACATGCAGGACGCCGTCGTCTATGCGATCGGTGACGTGCATGGCTGCTACAAGGAACTCCGTGCCCTGGAGCAGAAGATCCTGCTCGATTCGCTTCGCTTCCAGAGCCGCAAGATCATCGTCATGCTTGGCGACTACATCGACCGGGGGCTTCAGTCGGCGCGGGTGCTGGATCACCTCCTGGCGCCGCCGCCGAAAGGGTTTCAGCGCATTTGTCTTGCCGGCAACCACGAAGTGGCGATGCTGAACTATCTCGACGGAAATCTGTCCCGCGAGCCCTGGCTGGCGACGGGCGGCCTGCAAACCCTGTTTTCCTATGGCATCGATCCGGCGCGCCTCGCCAGCCTCTACGGGAGCAGCGCGCAGATCGACCGACGCATAAGGGAGATCATTCCAGATGATCACGTCAGCTTCCTGCGCGGGCTGCCGATCATGGTCCGTTCGCGGAAGTTCGTGTTCGTCCACGCCGGCATCAGGCCCGGCGTCGACCTTGCGGCGCAAACCGACCACGACCTGGCCAACATCCGTTCGGACTTCTTCGAGGCAACGCACCTGCTCGACCGCTGGGTGGTGCACGGGCATACTCCGGTGGACGTCCCGAAGCTCGAAGGGCGCCGGCTCGGCATCGACACAGCCGCCTTCCAGAGCGGACGCCTGACCGCCGTCAGGATCGCCGACAAGCAAGGCAGGCTGATCTTCTCCTGACGCGCATCGATATTCAGGTGTGCTGACCTGAAGATCGATACACTTCAGAGAGGGTCCACTCGCGCAACGGTCGACGTCACACCGGCGCCTTGCCGCGCACTTCCGACTTTTCCAGATAGTAGCTCGAATATTTATCAAAGAATTTTTCCGAGCCGCCGAACGATCCGTATTTGGCCAGTTTCTTCAAATCGACCTTGTTCAGCACCGCGCCGACGATCTTGTTGGCGACATAGGGTTCGGATTCCAGCATCGACCTGACCATCGCGCGCGGGGTGCGCCCCCACTCGGTGACCAGGACAAAACCGTCGACCAACGGCGCGAAAGCCTTGGCGTCGACCACCGGTCCGAGCGGCGGCAGATCGACGACGATGTATTCGAACGTCTCCTTGGCGTTCTCGATGAAGCGTCGCATGCCGGCCGAGGAGAGAAGTTCGCTGGTATGCGAGAAGTGACCGCGCAGCACCGCCGGGATGATCGCCAGCTTCGTCTGCCTGTCGATCTTGCCGACGGACTGCCAGGTCTGGCCACTGACCACCGCTTCCATCAAGCCCTGCTCGGTTTCCATGCCAAGGCCCCGGCTGAGGCCGGGATTGCGCAAGTCGCCGTCGATCAGCAGCGTCTTGGAGCCATTGGCGGCGAGCAAGCCGGCGAGATTTGCCGCGACCGTCGACTTGCCTTCGCCGGGAAGCACCGAGATGACGCCGATGACGCGGCTGCCTTGCCCTTCCATCACGACGTCGAAGGCGATCTTGGCGCTGCGCAGCGTTTCGGAGAACATCGAGGCTGGAGAATCGATGCTGACCCGCATGCGCGCCCGCCTTTCGGCCGCCGACAGCGATTGGGTGGTCTTGGCGTCTACCTGGGTCTCGCCCGGCTTTTCGTCCTTGCCGAGCTTGCCGCCGATCGTCGGGAGATAGCCGAGGAATTTCAGGTTGACGCGGTCGCGCACGTCCTCGCCGGTCCTGAAGAAGCGTTCGTTGAACTCGTTCAGCCCACCAAAGCCGGCGCCCATCAGCAGGCCAAGCACCAGCGAAAGTCCGAGCACGACGATGGTGCGCGGGCTCGAGGCCGCCATCGGCATCGACGCGTCGGAGATGATGCGGATCTTGCCGACAGGGAAGGATTGCTGTTGCGCAGCTTCCTCATAGCGGCCGAGGAATGTCTGATAGAGCGTGGTGAGCGCCGTCGCCTGCTGATCGAGTTCACGCAGCTTGACTTGCGTCTGGTTGTCGACGGAACTCTTGCCCTGTGCGGCCGCGACGTTGGCCCGGAGCGCGGTCTCGCGTGCCTGCGCCACCTCATATTCGTTGCGATAGCTTTCGGTCAGCTGCTTCAGCTCGCCGAAAATCTGCGTCGATATGTCGGCCTTCTCCTTGGAGAGAGCCACCGCCTGCGGGTGCTCGGGGCCGAAATTCGCCTCGACGTCCTGCAGACGCTTGGCCACCGTGAGGTAGCGGGTCTTGAGCGCCGATATGACCGAGCTGCTCGGCTGGTCGCTCGATATGGCGGCATCCTTGAAGGCGTTTTCGGAGCCGCTGTCGACAATGGCTTTGTACTGCTGGTAGCGGGCGCTGGCGCGCGCGGTGTCGGCCTGCGCCACGATAAGCTGGGCGTTGAGGTCGGAAAGCTGCTTGTCGCTCATCAGCTGGCCATCGCTGTTGGCGGCCAGCCCGTGTTCGGCCCTGAATTTCTCAACCGCAAGCGAAGCTGCCTGCGAGCTCTGGCGCAGCTCCGTCAACCGGCCCTGGAGCCAGACCGCAGCCCGCTCGGTGGCATCGAAGCTGGCGTCGAGCTGATCGGCGAGATAGGCATCGGCGTAGGCCTTGGTGATCGCGTTTGCCAAAGCCGGGTCCGTCGCCTGATAGCCGAGCGCGATGACGTAGCTTCGCCCGATGCGTTCAGCACGGATCTCGTTCTGCAGTTTGAGGATCGCGTAGTCGCGGCGCGACGTGGCGATCAGCGCATCGCGGGCGGCCGGGTCGAGCTTGCTGAAGTCAGTGCCACCCGGCATGGAAGAGTTGGGGCGGACATACTGGATCAGGCCGCGGATGAGGCCTATGCCTTGGGCAAGCGCCGACTGGGGCGGATTCATGAATGTGTCGTTCTGGTCGAGCTTCAGCTTGTCGACGACCACGGCGGCAAGCCGCGTCGAGGTCAGGATCTCGATCTGGCTCAGGATCGCCGAATCGGTCTGCATGGTTGTCGACGTCGCCGAAATGTCGTCGACAATCTTGTTCAAGCCCTCATCGATCAGCACGCTGGCGACCGACTGATATTTAGGCGGCGTCGTCTGCAAATAGAGCAAGCCCAGGAAGAGACCGATGACGGCACACACGGCAACCACCTTGGCCTGCCGTGCGGCCATGCCAAGCAGCCGCTCGATATCGATGAAGTCTTCGCCGTCTCCTGCGTCCGAATTCGGCAATGGCATCCTCTTGTCGAGAGGAAAGTTGGCATAATTCATCTTCGGTCCAATTCTAGAGCCGGTCCATCGCAATGGACTCTATCTCACTGTTTCAACATGATCTTTTCCGGAAACCGGGACCCACTTTCCGGGATCATGCCTTGGCTTGCAGGCGCCTCGAAGATCGGGAGCATCGCCAGAAGCGAAGCAAGCGTCGTGCCAGACGGCGAGAACCTGCCGGCCCCTCTTCGCCGGCCATCTGACCATGCTCCCGAAAGATGGGCATTATGCGGCTTCTTCCTGGCGTTCATGCGACCGGACGAACTCCTGAAGCATCTCGAAAACCGGACCCTTCATGTCGTCGCGCGCCAGCGCGAAGGCGATGTTGGCCTGGATGAACCCTTCCTTGGAACCGCAGTCGAACATGCGACCCTTAAAAGGCTGGGCGAAGAACGACTGATCCTTCGACAGACGAACCATGGCGTCCGTCAATTGAATCTCGTTGCCGGCGCCGCGCTGCTGATTGCCCAGAAGCGCGAAAATCTCGGGCTGCAGGATGTAGCGGCCATTGATGTAGAAATTCGACGGCGCATTGGCCGGCGCCGGCTTCTCGACCATGGCCGTCACCTCGAAACCGCCACCGATCTCGGCGCCACGGCCAACGATGCCGTATTTGTTGGTCTCGCTCGGTTCGCAACGCTCGACGGCGATCACGTTGCCGCCCGTGCGCTCATAAAGCTCGACGGTTTCGGCGAGGCATCCGCGCCCGCCGAAGGACACCATGTCCGGCAGCAGCAAGGCGAAGGGCTCATTGCCGATAACCTCGCGCGCGCACCAGACGGCATGGCCGAGGCCTTGCGGCGATTGCTGGCGGATGAAGCTGGTGGCACCGGCCACAGGCAGCATGCTTTCGAGCGCCTCCAACTGGGTCTTCTTGCCGGTCTGCTCCAGGGTGCCGATCAATTCCGGATGCAGGTCGAAATAGTCCTCGATCACCGCCTTGTTGCGGCCGGTCACGAAGACGATGTGCTCGATGCCCGCCTCGAAGGCCTCGTCCACCGCATATTGCACGACAGGCCTGTCGACCACGGGAAGCATTTCCTTTGGCATCGACTTGGTCGCCGGCAGGAATCTTGTTCCAAGCCCCGCCACCGGTATCACGGCCTTCCTGATTTTCTTCATCGCAAATTCCTTCTGAGGAGATCGACTTCAGTCCATTCACAGGCCACGAAAAATCCCTCCATGTGCCTGCATCTTCACCTCCCCGCCCCAACGGCAAATTGTGCCGCCATTCTTCGCAACCGCACGGCGATCGGCATGCCCATATGCCTGACCGCCGCCGGGTCGCTGAGCGCTGTTCGGATCGCCTTGAGCGGGGACCGCGCCTTGATGTGCTGTACCAGTGACAGAAACGATGCCGCCTTGCGCAGGCTGCGGCCGCGCCGGGCGAACGCGGCCTGCGCGGCCTCATCCATCCGATGGGTTTGAGCGAACACGGCATCCGCCCTGCGCATCGCTTCGACGTGGTGAAGCTCGAGCACGCGCGAGATGGAGCCGCTGCGGATATGATAGGCATAGCCGATATCGGGCTCGACGACGCATTTTCCGCCCCTGGCCAAGGCGCCGGCAAACAGGATGTAGTCTTCGCCGATCCTCAGCTTTTCGTCGTAGCGAAGCCGGTTTTCGTTCAGGAACTCGCGCTGGAAGATCGGCTTGAGATAGCCGAGGTTGAACTTGGACTCGAAGACGACGTTGCCGGCGATGTAGGTGGCCAGCGAAATCTCGCGCAAGCCTTCCAGATATTGCCGCGGGAACATCGCGTCCTCGATGACGCCGTCCTCGCGAACGACCTGCAGATTGTCGACGGCGATCTGGGCATCCGCGCTTTCGGCACGAGCGATCATGGCTGCGAGCCGGCCGGGAAAGACCGCGTCGTCGGAATCGAGAACCGCGATCCATCTGCCTCGGGCGGCGTCGAGGCCGGCATTCCTGGCGCCGCCGGGGCCGCGGTTGCTGGCCAGGGCGACGACACGGACGATATCCCCGGGGTAGGCCCGCGCCACGTCGAGCGTCGCATCGCGCGACTTGTCGTCGACGACGATGATTTCGACGCTGACACCCTTCTGGGCGATGGCGCTGGCAATTGCCCGATCAAGGGTCGCCTCGGCGTTGTAGGCGGCAATAACGAAGGAAACATCCGGGACAGAGCTGACGTCAGGCTGCACGTTTGCCTCCCTCCTGTGGCGACGGCTGGCCATAGAGGCGAATTTCGCGGATGCCGACGAGGCCGCTGACGACACCGACATGCATAATGCCGCGCAGCACGCTGCGGTTCCTGCGGACTGGACTGACGACGACCGGAAGTGCCGAGGCGAAGCAATAGATGGCCTTTGCCGAGGCCAGGCCGACCTGCTTGACCAGGCCGATGCCGCTGGCGCTACTGCCCAGGAGATGGCCATGCGTCTGGCCGACGCGAAAGCGGCGGCGGCCGAGCCATTCGAATGCCGCCCTTGAGCGCGGCACCACCTCGTCGACCCACGCCTCGGGCGCGAAGGCGATGCGGCCGCCGGCCTTGTGCATCTGGTCGAAGAATTCGGTGTCCTCGCCGCCGGTCTGGCCACGCGCCAGGCTGAAGCGGCGGCCGCGCAGGCTGTCCGAGCCCATCCGCAGCAGAACATTGCAGGTGTAGCCGGTGCGGATCTCGCCGCGTACCCAGACGGGCAAGGTCGAATGGAAATCGCCGCGCCGCATCCAGTCCGGCGCATCCGGGCGATAGCGCGCCCTGACCGGGCCGAGCACGACGGCGACACCGCTTTGCTGCGCCATCGCGACCAGTTCGGCGAGCCATCGAGGCGTGGCCGTCTCGTCGTCATCAATGAAGGCGACGAAATCCGCTGTGCTCGCATCGAGGCAGGCATTGCGGGCGATCGAGATGTTGCGCGCCGGGGCATGCCGATAGTGGATCGGCACCGTCAATTCCCGCGACAGCGCCGCCACCAGATCACGGGCCGTCGGGGTGTCGTCATTGTCGGCGACGATAATGCGGATATCGAATCCCGCCGGCATCTCCATGGCGTCGAGCGAGCGCAGCGTGTCAGCCAGCTCCGGCCGGCGAAACGTGCAGACGCCGATGTCGATGCTGCGGTTCTTTGCCGACGCCGCCATCAGGCCACTCCGCGTCGCGAGCCGAGGCCGAGAAGCTGCAGCCAGAAGCCAACCGACCAGCCAAGATGCATGACCATGGCCGAGACACCGGCCAGCGCAACGTCAGCCTTGCGCTGGCGGATAGCCGTCACCAGCCCGTAGCCCAGGCACACCGACACCCACAGCAACAAAGGCACTGCCGCAATCCAATGCACGAAGGAGAAGGCCGCAAGAAGAACCACCGGGAAGACCGCCAGCGGCACCATCTGCCGGATCTTTGGGATGACGCGGTGCTTCAGCACATTCTTGGCACGCCCGCGACCGTAGCCGAGATACTGGAAATAGAGGCCTGAGAGCGAGGTGCGCGGATAGTAGACCATCTGCGTCTTGCCACTCATCCAGATCTTGTAGCCGGCCTTGCGCAGGCGATAATCGAGCTCGGCGTCCTCGTTATGGCTGAACGCTTCGTCGTAGCCGCCGACGGCGCCGAATGCCGATATCCGCATCAGTGCATGATGGCCGTGATCGATCCACTGTCCCTGCGAAAGATGCCGATGCTTCGAGCCGCCGGTGCCGAGCTTGGAGTTCTGCGCCGCGGCGGCCGCCTTCTGCACGGCACCGCTGCCGCTGGTCAGCATCGAAACGACAACCGAATCCGCTGATGTAGCCAGAGCTTCCTCGACCAGCCGGTCGCAATAATCGTCGGGATAACCGCCATGCGCATCGATGCGGATGAGATAGTCGGCACCATCGCCGAAGGTACCGACGGCGAGATTGATCGCCGCGCTCTGGATGCGCCGCTTGTTGTGGAGCAGGATAACCCGCGGGTCCTTGGCAATCACATCCTCGACGATGGAAAGCGTGCCGTCGGTGCTGCCGCCGTCGGCGACGATGATCCGGGCGCCAAGCCGGGCGGCCGCGGGCCGCAATTGATCGAGCAGCGCACCGATATGGGTGGCTTCATTCAGGCACGGAATGACGATCAGGCTGGATGAGGGTCTTTCGGTCTGCGTCATCAACCTCTGTCCATCTTGCCTCTGTCCATCCTTGGCCATCCTATGCCAATGCCTCGGCGGCAAAGGAGCCGGGCACGGCCGTCAGGCTGCGCAGCCGCTCGACAAGCGCCCGGCAATCGCTGCGATCGTAGCTCCAGGTCCTCGGATTGCGGGCCAGAACGCGCTCCTTCAGCCTGGCGAAGCGATGCTCCTCCATCTTGCCGAGCACGGCTTCGAGCGCTTCGGGCGACGCTTGCGGCAACAGCACGCCGATATCCTGCTGTTTGAGGAACCGCCCGGTCTCGGTGTTGCCCATCGAGATCGGCACCGCTCCGAAGCGGCAGCCTTCATAGAGCCGGTTGGGCAGAAGCCATTCGGAGTTCTGCCCCGCCTCGAAGAAATCGATCGCCCACGAAAAATGGACATCGTTGTAGATCGCCGCCATGTCTTCCGGATTGCGGTAGGGCCCGAGAAACGACAGCCACGGCTCGGCTTCGACAAAGCCGTGAAAGTCAGGGAATTCCGACAAAGCCGGACGGCCGCGCAGCACGATCTCGAAGCGGCCCTCCATGCGGCGGGAGAAATCGGCCAGCAGCTCGAGTGAGCGTCGGCAGCGCAGCGCACCGAACCAGCCGATCCGCCATGGCGGACCGACCGGGCTCTCTTCAGTCTCCGGAGCGCCGGGCAAGATCGTCGCGGCCTCGAAATATTTGTTTTCGACCAGCTCGATGGGTGCCGCAACCTGGCCGAACGGCTTGAAATAATTGGCGATAAAGGCAGGAGAACTGGTCACCAGCAGCTTCACATCCCTGGCCAGAAAGCGCTCGGTGGCGCGCAGCGCCTTGCCCAGGACATCGTTGCGCAGCACAAGCCGATGAATGTCGAGGCACTCGTATACGATCGGAACCGATGCACCGAAGGCTGACCTGGCGCGGCGGGCAAGCGCCAGCATTTCCAGGTTGCGCGCGATGATGAGATCCGGTTTTGGCATACCGCCAAGCTTCGAGCCTATCGAAACGGCTGCTTTGGCGACGGCCGCGAGGCGTTGGCCGAATCGCCCGTCACGCGTCGCGCCGAGGTCGATCGGCCGCAGTCCCTCGATATCCGCAATCGGATTCGCGGTGCGACGGAAGCCGGCCAAAGTGACCTGGGCCCCACCTGCCCTGAGCATCGTGATCCGCCGGCGCACCGCCGGGTCGGAAACGTCGTGCACAAGGTACAAGACATGCAGCATAAAAACTCGACCGCTGTTGGCCCACCCGAGGGAATGCTAGTACAGGTCTTGCTGCATCGCAACATTTTTGGTGCGGCGGCCCACGTTTTCTGTTGCACTGCAAAATTATTGCCGTAGTTTGTGGTCGGCGGCGGTCGTGGATTTTCGGGCTCGGAAATCCACGTAAAAAAAAATCAGGAATCCTGAATTTGGAAGCCAATGCATTCGATCCGCCAGAAGGCTCCTTGCGCAAATCGGTTGGGCGCGGCGCGGTTGTCACGGCCATGGCGCAGTCGGTGCGGGTCGCGACACAGATCCTGTCCGTCATCGTCTTGTCGCGGTTGTTGTCGCCACAGGATTTCGGCGTCGTGGCGATGTGCGCGCCGGTGCTTGCCTTTATCGCCCTGTTCCAGGATTTCGGCCTGACCCAGGCGACGATCCAGAAGTCGGGCATCCGGCATGAGGAGGTGAACTACCTCTTCTGGATCAACGTCGCGGTCAGCGCGATCCTGGCTTGCGTGCTTGCGGGTGCGGCGCCGCTGGTTGCCGCCTTTTACGGCGAGCCGCGCGTGACGGGCCTGGTGGCTGCGTTCGGGCTGCAGATCATGGCCTATGGGCTGGGCGCCCAGCATCTGGCGCTCTTGACGCGCCGCATGCAGTTCGGCCGGCTGGCCGTCGTCGACGTCGCCAGCGCCATTGCCGGGCTTGCGGTGTCGATCGCCTGGACCTTTATCGATCGCTCCTATTGGGCCCTGTTTGCCGGCACGCTGACCGGTGCCGTGCTGCCGACGCTCTGCTATTGGGCGAGCTCGCGCTGGCGCCCGGGCCTGCCGCGCAAGGTCGCCGGCATCGGCGAGCTGATTAATTTCGGCGCCGGCATCACCGGCTTCAACTTCGCCAATTTCTTTGCCCGCAACCTCGACAATGTGCTGATCGGCAAATATTGGGGCGAGGCGCAACTCGGCCTCTATGACCGCGCCTACAAGCTGCTTCTGTTTCCGCTGAGCCAGATCACCAACCCGCTGTCGAAGGTGATGGTTCCGGCGCTTTCGAGGCTGAAGGATGAGCCGGATCGCTACCGCAGCGCCTATCTGCGCGTCATGCCGCTGATCCTGCTGGTGGCGCTTCCCGGCGTCGCCTTCGCCACCGCGATGTCGGATGTGCTGATCCCCTTCGTGCTCGGCGAGCAATGGCGCGCAAGCGCCTCGATTTTCCTGGCGCTCGGCTTTGCCGGGCTGCTGCAGCCGCTCAACAATCCGGCGGGGTGGCTTTTCGTCAGCCAGGGCCGCTCCGGCGATTTCATGCGCTGGGGCATCATAACGGCCGTGACGTCGGTGCTGGCCTTCATGCTCGGCCTGCCCTATGGCGCGCTGGGCGTGGCGATCGCCTATGCGATCAGCGAATATCTGCGGACGCCGTTCCTGTGGCTCTATGTCGGCAAGAGCGGGCCGCTTCAGGCGCACCATGTACTTCGCGCGGCAACGCCGTTCGTGCTTGGCGCCCATCTGGCACTGGCCGGCATCTGGTTCATCAAGCCAGCGCTGCCGCAGCAGCATGTCGTCGCCCTGGCCAGCGGCGCCGTGCTCGCCTACCTCATCACCATCGTCATCGCACTGGCATTCGCCTCCGGCCGCGAAGCCTTGCGCGAGGCCCTCAAGATGCTGCCGGCAAGGCTGCCTGCGGCGGCGGCGCGCGAAGCGCAATAATTTGGGCGTCTTCGACTGCTACCGACATCTCCTCCAGGACCAGGTCTGAACCATGCACTACCGATCGATCTCCGATATGAACGACGCCATCGTCAGGGGCCTGCACCGGCTGCCGCGCGACATCGACCTGGTGGTCGGTGTGCCGAGAAGCGGCGTTTTGGCAGCGACACTGGTCAGCCTTGCCGCGAACATCCCGATGACCGATCTCGACAGCTTCCTGGAAGGGCGTATCTATACGTCTGGCGTCACCAAGCGCCGTGCCGCTCTCGACCGCAAGGTTTCCGAGATGCGCAAGGTGCTGGTGATCGACGACAGCGTCGCCGGCGGCAACGCCATGCGTGACGCACGCGCCCGCATCCAGGCTGCGGGCATCAAGGCGGAGTTCACCTTTGCCGCCGTGTTCGGCCTTGAGCCCCAGCACCAGGAAACCGACCTCGTCTTCGAAGTCGTGCCGCATCCGCGCATGTTCCAGTGGAACTTCATGCATCATAAATTCCTGGCGCAATGCTGCGTCGACATTGACGGCGTGCTGTGCCTCGATCCGACAGAGGCGGAAAACGACGACGGCCCGGCCTATGAACAATTCCTCAGCGAAGCGCGGCCGCTCCATGTCGCGACCCACAGGATCGGCTGGCTGGTCACCAGCCGGCTGGAGAAATACCGCGCGCTCACCGAGGCATGGCTCGCCAAGCATGAGATCAAATACGACCAGTTGATCATGCTCGATCTGCCGAGCAAGGCGGAACGGCAACGGCTCGGCGCGCATGGCAGTTTCAAGGCCGATTTCTACCGCAAATCCGATGCCATCCTGTTCATCGAGAGCGAGCACGAACAGGCGCTGAGGATCACCGAACTGTCAGGCAAGCCGGTGCTGTGCGTCGAAACGCATATGGTCAGCTTTCCCAACACGCTGTCGCTGCCGGCACTTGGCCAGGCGGCCAGAAACCTGCCGGCAAGGCTGCGGCAGATCAAGTCGCAAGAGGGCCGCAAAAGCGCCGCCAAGACCATTGCCCGCGCGCTGCTTGGCGCCCGCGGCTACGAGACGCTGAAAAGCCGGGTCAAACGCCCGGCCTGACCTGCTCAGGCGGCGCCGTCAGGCCGCCTGCCGCGCGCGTTGCTGCATGGCCCTGTCCAGTATCGAGAAGAAGGTGATGAACTGGCGATCGGGATCGAGTTCCGGGCGCCCGGCGAAGCTGCGGGCGAGGCTGGAAAGCCGGTCATATTCCTGGTTGTCGTTCCACAGCCGCCTGACGGCCGCGACCCAGTCGGCCAGCGGTGCATCATAATCCAGCACCACGCCACCGGAGCCGATCGCTTCGGGCAGACCGCCGCGCCGCGAGCCGACAACGGGGATTCCGCTGCAATGGGCCTCCGACGCGACGCGGCCCCAGGCCTCTTCCCACTTGCTGGGAGCAAGCAGGATCTTCGTGCGGCCGTAGACCGTCTTCATGTCGCTGGTGCGGCTCTCCAGGACGACATTGCCCAAGGGAGCGATCGTCTGCTCGATCCGCGCCCGGTGATCGTCGTCGAGCTTCCAGCTTTCGACGAACAGGAATGGAATTTCGCGGCAGGCGCCGGCGATCCGCACCGCGAGCTCGAACCCCTTTTCCTCATAAGGGTTGATCAGCGTGACGAACTGGCCCGTCGTCGGCGTCGAGTAGTGCGCCGGGTTGATGGTTGGCGGGATCACCACCGCCTCGATGCCGAACTCCTGTCTGTAAGTACGTGCGGTGAAGTCAGAATTGGCGATGTAAAGCGCGGAATGCAATTCGCGCAGATCGCCGCCCAGTTCATGGAACTCGACATTGCGGAGATAGACGACCAGAGGCACGCCCTCCGCCTGCAGCGCCTTGCCGATCGGAACCGATTTGTGACACTGGACCACGGCGACATCGGGCTTCAGCCTGTCGACGGCATAGCCCGCTGCTTCCCAGGGAAACCAGGCCCGCACCACCGGATAGCCGGGATAGCTGTCGACAACCGCCGGCTGCCGCAGCAGCTTCATCTTGGCGCGCGCCTTGAAGCCGAAGACACCATCACCGAACAGGGCGGCGAGCACAGCGGCTTCATGACCGTGCTCGATCAGCTGTTCGGCCAGATGATGCGTGCTCGACTGAACGCCGCCGCTGAACTCGGGCGGGTAGCCGTTGCCGCCTGCAAAGAGAACTTTCATGATCGGGCTCCTTGTCGCATCTCGTATTCCTTGCTCGGAGACAACAGGCAAAGTCCGCCGCCTCGCTTTCGACGTCAGGCAAGTTTCGGCGGCTCCAGATTGGCGAAGGGATTGGTACACGATTGCCAGCCGGTAAATCGGATCGGGTCGTTGGGCGAACTGCGCCAGGCATAGTCCGTCAGCATATGGAATTCGGCGACCACCCAGCGGTCGAAATGCACTAGATCTTCCCGCTTCCGCTCGGGCAGCAGGCGGCGTGCTGCGCCCAATTTGAGTTCCTCCACCAGCGTGACGGCGTCGCTTAGTTTTTCGCTTGGAAAGTTCCACGGATTCCTGTTGCGGAACGCCAGCACGAACTGCTGCAGATGCTCGATGCGGATGTTCAACTTGCCAAGGTATTTTTCCAGCGTGACGCGCACCAGATCCTCGTCCGAGAACGAGGAAACGGCGGCGTAGGCGACCCCTGTCGAAACCACTCCGCCAGCCATGACGGCCAGGGCCGAGCGTCTGGAAATCTCGATCATGCGATACCTCCTTTCACGCGATCCGGCTCGCCGCCCGCAAGGACAGCGCTGCCGCGGTCAGGCTCGGGTTGGCGCAGGAGCAGCTCGGATAGGTGCTGGTGCCGACGACGACCAGATTTCTGAGCTGGTGGTGGATCATGCCGCTGTCGATGACCGAATCGGCTGGGCCCGTACCCATCCTCAGCGTGCCCTGGACGTGCGATTCGCTCGGCCGAATGCCGCGGTCGAAGAGCTTTTCGACCGGCAGCGGCGCCAGAAGGCCAGGCAATTTCTCCAGAGCGCGCGCCATGCCCTTCACCGCATAGTCCGATGGCGCCTTGAAGCTGACGAAGGCATTCTCATCCTCGTCAAGCGTGACGAAGTTCTCGGGATCGAGCAAGTCCTCGGTGACCACGACAAGCGGCAGCGCCTGGCGTAGCCGCCCTTTTTCGGCACGCAGTCCGTGCTGCCAGCGGTTCTCGAAATAGACCAGTGCCGCCGCATGCTCCGATCGGTGAGGACCATCATAGAGGCCGAAATTCAGGCCGGTGGTGATGGTGCTGCCATCGAAATTGTCGACGCCGTCCAGATAGACCTCGAAATTCCAGCCGTAGGATTCATGCAGGCCGCTGCCGACGAACTCGCCGCCCAGGCCGGATCGCAGCATGATCGCCGCGCTCTGGATGGCATTGGCGCCGAGAATGAAGAGATCGCCGCTGACCTGGTATTCCTTGCCGTCATGGCGGAACGTGACCGAACGGACAGCGCCGCCGACGTGATCGAGCCGGCGGACTTCCGCACCGAGGCAGACCGAGACGTCGGGATGCTCGAAGACGTGCATCAACCCGTTGTTGACGGTGAATTTGGCGTCGACCGGGCACAGCCAGCAACGCAGATTGGCACAGCACGAGGTGCGTTGTGATGTCGGCAGCCGCGCCCGCGCGGTTGGCATGACAAAGTGCTGGCCGGGCTGCGCCGCCTTCATCACCCTGTCCGGTGTCGACATGCGATGCGGCGGTTGCGGAAACGGCTTCGAGCGGGGCAGCATCGCCGCCATGTCGGGATCGCCGGAGATCGACATGATGTCTTCCGCGTCGCAATAGAACGGCTCGACGTCGTCATAGCTGATCGGCCAGTCATTGCCGATACCGTAGGTGCTTTTCAGCCGGAAATCATTGGGATGAAATCTTGGCGTCTGCGCGAACCAGCAGTTCGTCCCGCCACCCAGTCCGATCGTGTAGTTCCACGGCTTGTTGGAATTGGTCTTGTAGGTCGTTTCGTCTTCGATGTCGGTGTTGACGTTCTGCTCGAGCTGCCATTCATGGGTGTTGTGGCGCCCCCACTCCAGCACCAGAATGCGTGCCTTTCGGCGCTTGGCGAACTCGTGCAGGAAGAAGGCCGAACCGAAGCCGGAACCGATCGCTACGAGATCGAAATGATCCTTGGTGATTTGCTCCGGCTTTACGTCCAGCACCATCGGCTACAACTCCACACAGAAATACGCGCTCAGTCCCAGCGCCCGCAGGCCATGTGCGGACCGGTATTGCATCCGTCTGCCAGGGCCTAGTCTCATGCCGCCATTCTGCCGATCGAGTGATATTCGATGCCGTGGCGGGCGATGACCTTGGGGTCATAGAGGTTGCGGCCGTCGAAGATGACCGGCGTAATCAGCGCATCCTTTACCGCATCGAAGGACGGCGCGCGAAAGCTCTTCCATTCCGTGGCGATCAGCAGCGCATCGGCACCGCGCAGCGCTGCCTCCTTGGTGCCGCACAGAAGCAGGTCGTCGCGCAACCCGTAGATGGCCTGGCATTCCTGCATCGCCTCGGGATCATAGGCCTGCACATTGGCGCCGGCCTTCCAGAGCGCTTCCATCAGGACGCGCGCCGGCGCCTCACGCATGTCGTCGGTGTTGGGCTTGAAGGCCAGGCCCCAGAGCGCAAAGGTCTTGCCTTTGAGGTTGCCCTTGAAATAGCGGTCCACCTTGTCGAAGAGAACCGATTTCTGTGCGTTGTTGCGCTCCTCGACGGCGCGCAGCAGCTTGGCGTCGAATTTGACGCCTTCGGCGGTCTTGATCAGCGCCCGCACGTCCTTGGGGAAGCACGAACCGCCATAACCCAGACCCGGATAGATGAAATGGTAGCCGATGCGGGGATCGCTGCCGATGCCCTTGCGGACCTCCTCGATGTCGGCGCCGAGCTGTTCGGCCAAATTGGCCATCTCGTTCATGAAGCTGATCTTGGTCGCCAGCATACAGTTGGCGGCATATTTGGTGAATTCGGCGCTTCGCACGTCCATCACGATCATCTTCTCGTGGTTGCGGTTGAACGGCGCGTAGAGTTCGCGCATCACAGCCTCGGTGTCCTCGCTGTCGGTGCCGACGATGATGCGGTCCGGCTTCATGCAATCGGCGACCGCGGACCCCTCCTTGAGGAACTCGGGATTCGAAGCGACATCGAAAGCCAGGTCCTCGCGGCCTCTTTTCTTCAACGTGTCGGCAATCCTGGCCTTCACCTTTTCGCAGGTGCCGACCGGCACCGTAGACTTGCCGACGACGATCTTGGGTTTGTCCATTTCGCGGCCGATGGTCTCAGCGACGGCCAGCACATATTTGAGATCGGCCGAGCCGTCCTCGCCCGGCGGCGTGCCGACCGCGATCATCTGGATCTCGCCATGCCTGACAGCGGCGGCGGCATCGGTGGTGAACTTGATGCGGCCGGCGGCATGGTTTTCCTTAACGAGGTTTTCCAAACCGGGTTCGAAAATGGGAACCAGGCCCTGGTTGAGCCGCTCGACCTTGGCGCCGTCGATGTCGACGCACACCACCTGGTGCCCGACTTCGGCAAGGACCGCAGCCTGCACGAGGCCGACATAGCCAATTCCAAACACCGTCAAATTCATTCGGTTTCATTCCCATGCAAGGCAGCGGACCGTTTTCGGTCCCGCCGGTTCAAATCGACTTTCCCAACTACTTTACACTGCATGCCAGCGATTCCGGAAATTGACAGGGTTCGCCGAGCGCCGTGAAGGCAACCCGCTCGATCTGCAGGGAAAGCTTGCGGCCCGGATCCGCGAACGCTCCCATCCAACCCTTCATCGTATCGCTGCCCCAAAAGCTGAAGAATATCTTCTGTGCATGGCTGGGCAGCTTCGCCGGGTCGGTAATCGTGTTCACCAGCTGGCCGTTGACGTACCATCGCAAGCTGTCCTTCTGCCAGACGAAGGCGTAGTCGTTGAAGGCGTTCTCCGTGCCGCCAGGCACGTCGACCAGCTTCTCGTTCTTGCCCTTGCCCGCGATATAGGCATTGACCTGCACCTTGGAAGTGTCCTTGGTCAGCACCTCGAAGTCGATCTCGTCCCAGGGCTGCTTGTCGCTGGGACCGATATAGGTGAAGAACGCCGCGTTGAGGCCGGAGCCGGTATCGGTCTTCAGCCGTGCCTCATAGGTGCCGTAGCCGAAGCGCTGCTTGGTCTGTATCTCGCCGCAGACGTAGTCGCGATCCTTCAGCGTCTGCTTTTCGAAGCCGAGCGACAGCACATTATTCGACAGTTCGACCATGCCTTTCGACCAGGTGCAATTCTGATGGCTGCCGTTGTTCCAGCCGTCGGAAACATACCAGCGCGCGCGATCGAAGCTTTTGAAATCATCGACGAAGGACGGCGATGTCGGAATTTCCTGGGCGTAGGAAGGGGTTGCCAGGAAACCGCCGAGAGCAGCCAGCAGCAACGCACCGAGCGACCCCAGCCGTCGCCAGGCGGCTTGTCCGGTCCGATATGCGAGAGGCGGCGCGTCAATTGCTGTCGTAGGTTTCGGATTCGACTTCATATCAAACTCACCTTTGCGCTGTGTGTCCCCAACCCAAAGTCGACGTGCGAACCGCTCCTGAACGGGCCAACCTTGACCTCCCCTGTGACCCTCTCGATTGCTTCCCGCTCTGCATCAAATCTGTTGCAACAGTTCCGAACCTTCACGTTCAACCTCTGCCGGCGCCTGCCGGCCAGGCGAATTCCGCCGAGGCGGCCGAATCGGCATTCTCGTCGAAGACCATATCCAGCGAATGACGGAGCTCTTTCATCATGCCGTCCTGGCGCGACAGCGCCGCAATGCGGCGTTCGCAATTCAGGATCGACTGTGTCAGCGCGCTGACTTCCGAAGACCGCTTGTCGGAAGCTGAGCCGTTTTCCATGGCTTCGACCAGGAAGGCGGCGTTGGTCGACGTTGTCCGGTAGCGATTCTCAAGCCCGGTTCTCTCGGCCTCGATCTCGGCCGCAATCTGTTCGAACAGCTTTGCCAGACGATCAAGACGTGAAACATCGGCCTGCCGGTCGCGGGCCGGATCCCTTGATCTGAAACCGAATATCGAGGCCATGAACTCAGATTCCTGTCATCGCCGGCTTGTGGGCCGGGCTTCTGGCCGATCCCCGCAGCCGGGGCTCAAAAATTCGTGTTGCGTTGTCCTGCTCCTTTTGAGGGAGAACATCGGACCAATCCGATCGGGGGCCAGTTCGGCTGGTCGTCCACTATGCTGCACCGCAACATAGACTGCCATCGTCGGAGCCGCGAGGCAACCACCCAATTCGTAAACTCATAAATCCGGCCGAAATGGTTTGCGTGATGACGTGCTGCGAGCGGACAAATCGCAAGCACCGGGGTCCGCTCTCAGCGTTCCTTGCCCGTGCTGGTTCCGGCCATCAGAAAGCGCAGCGGCGGCACAGGCTTTTGGCTGGACATAAGGCCGACGCGACGAAACAGCGCCTCGAGCTTGTCGGAAGCCACGCCCTGGACGATGGGGACGAGGTTGGACAGGCTGGCGAAAGCGTAAGCCGCGGCCGATGCCAGCCCCCGCTCGGCCTTGACATCAAGGAAATTGCGCAGCCGATATTTGTCGCGCACTTGCCGTTCATGCCGCCGCAGCACCGCCTTCGAGCTTTCCGGCAGACTGTCGATCGCCAGCAGCGCCAGATCCGCATCGGCCAAACGCTTCAGGTCCTGAGTCTTGTGGCGGCCGCTCAAAGAATCGGCGCGGACGACGGCGCCGTAGCCGCAGGAGCGAATGACCTTGAACCGCGCCCCGCATGCGACTGCGCGGGCGTAGAGTTCATAGTCCTCGCCCAGCCGCAGGCTCTCGTCGTAGCTCAACCCGTGGCGGTGGAGGAAGGCACGGCTTATCACCGGCTTCAAGAAGCCCAGTTCGCCCCTCTGCACGCGGCGCCTGGAGATGTTGCCTTCGACGAAGCGCTCGAAATCGAGGAATTCCGGATCGGCGGCAAATTGCGGCGCCACGATTTTCGTCGCGTCGCCCGTCGCATCATCCCTGATCAGCATGATGTTGTCGGCTGCGAAATCCCAATCGGCGCCGGCAAACAGGTTGCGAAACCGGCCTTCGAGGAAAAAATCGTCGGCATCAAGAATGCTGATGAACGGCGATTTCGAGCCGGCGATGGCTGCGTTGCGGGCAAAGGAGGGGCCGCGATTGACATCGAGGCGCATCACGGAGAGCCGCCCGCTGCCATCATCGGCGGATCGTGCGACATCGGCGGTGTCGTCGGTAGAGGCATCATCGACAACGACGACCTCCGCCACTTCCGGTTCGCGCAACGCGGATGCGATGGCGACGGCGATTGTCGCTGCCGCGTTTTTTGCCGCGATGATCACGCAGACCTCGGATTTCGTCATCGACATGGATTTGCCTCTCGTACAGGTAATATCGATTTGCCCTCGCCCCGTACTCCTTCGATGCCCTACAGAATTGCCATCAGCACCCAATTTGCCTTCATTCAGCGACTCCCCGGCCGCTCGAAGATGCGGCGGCTGATATCGGCGGACGCCGCCCAGCCGGCTTCGGCCAGATAGCGGACCGGCGCGCGGCCGCACAGTTCCCACAGCACCGTTCGCCGCTGTGGCCACCGCAGCGACGGCAGCCATGGCGCGATGACCATGCTGAGCAGATCCTCATTGCCGATGCGCGACAGGATCCTGGTCGCGCGCTGCGACAGCAGCGTGCCAGCGCCGCCGAGTAGCACATCGGCGGCGCGCAGGCCAAGCAGCAGCGTGTCGTCCAAACCTTGCACGGTTGCGGCATCGAGCAAACGCTGCTGATCCGCCTCGTCGAGGCGGGCGGCGCTGGCACCGATATCACAGACGTAGCCCGCGCAGGGTTCCCGGTTGAAAAGTGCCTTGGCGACGCTGATGCAGGACAAAAGCAAAGTATCGGCCACCGAGGTGAACGGCACCGTCGCACCGGCGATTTCGACCTGTCGCTTGCGCCGCAGAAACCCGTCCGCGTCGCGCGGGCTTGGCGAGCCGGGCTGCTGGAGGCGGTAATGGAGATCTACCGTGGACGACCTCGGTCCGTCGTCCCGGGTCATGTGCTGTTCGCCGAGGAAGCGGACCCACCAGACGGAGTTCGACTTGCCTGATACCTCATAACCGATCTGGCGAAGCGCATCACGCGCCCTGAAAAATCCGAGCGGCGAAACCAGGATGTCGACATCGCCGGACGGCTTCATGAAGTGGTCGTCGTAGAGAAGCTGCTGCTGGAACGGACCCTTCAGAAAAACAAAATCGATCTCGCTGGCGCGCAGCACATCATGGACCGCCATGGAATCCATGATGCAGGACGCGTTCATCGAAACCGTCCTCCTGCGGTAGGTGTCGAGCCATCGGAAAAGCTCAGGCGGCCTCTCAAGCGCGGGTGCGCGCGAAAGGGCCTTGAGGACAAAGATGGCGACCTTGTTCAGCCTGGCGATGTCGGCAATTTTGGCACCGTCCAGATCACGCATCGAAATGTCGCCCGCGCCGGCGTGCGGCCCGGCGAAATACAATCGCAGGCAGGCCTGCACGCAGGCCACCTCGTCGGCACAGCCGGCGGTGCGCAATCGTTCGTATGAGCCGTCAGGCAAGGCCATTTAGCGCACAATCTCCCAAGAAAGCGGTTTGCGCGAACACTTATGCTGCATGTGCGAAGCAAACATCACCAAAAACCTCGATGCCGTAAAGCCTTTCCTTTTGCAGTGCGAATTTTTGCAACCGAAGCGTCTATCGAGATCGCGTCGGAAAGAAGTGAGAACCGCGGCTGAAATATCCTTGCCAGGTCTTTTAGCCGATCCCCGGCCGAATTTTCCAAACAGAAAATTCTTTCCATTAGCGAAGCCTAAAAATAAGCACAAAGCAAACGATTTATGCAAGCAAAATCATACGCTTAAAGAATCAGCACAGGCGCTGCCATCATGCCCAAGGAATCGGCTAAAAAGTGACAAGTTTTAGGCATGGCCGCTCATGTCCTGACGCCAGCAACGTAATTGATTAACGGAAGGTAAAACAGTCTTGACTCATAAATGCTGCCGTGCAGCTATTGCATTGCAGCATAAAAGTGCTGACGGCACTCGACAGGCCGTTTCCAGTCCTAAATCGGAGAGTAAAATGGAACAGAATGTTGAAAAGCATGAATACGAGACACCAAGCCTGACGGTTCATGGTTCGATTGAGACCATCACCCAGGGTGGCGGCGGCAACACGGCGATCGACGCATCGTTCCCCGCGCACACGCCGATCGGCGACCTGACGTTCTCCTGAGACTTATAGCCGTCTCCAGAGTGACATTTTGGGACTCTGGATTCAAAAGCAGACGTAAGAGGGGTCGGGGGGCCAGCCTCCCGACTTCTCCTGCGCCAACCGGAGATGTCGAAGCGTTTTGTCAGTGAGGTGCGGGGATGAACGGGAAGCTATCCGACCATGATCTGGCCGACCACGATAGCGTGAGTGCGACCAAGGATGCCGTGGCTTGCGAGTTCGGCGATGGCTTGGCGCTGCTCAATCTCAAATCCAATGTCTACTACAGCCTGAATGGCGTCGGCGCCTTCATCTGGGATTTGATCCAGGAGCCCCGGTCGATCGGCGACATCCGCAGCGCCGTGCTTGCGCGCTATAATGTTGACCCGGTGCGCTGCCAGGCCGATGTCGACGCATTGCTGAAGGGCCTGACTGATAATGGGCTTGCGAGACGGCATCATGAGGCACTTGTCTAAGCCGGCCCAGCACAAGGCGCTGGTTTCGCAGGCCATAGTTTCGCGGGCCCTGGTTTCGCGGGCCCTGGTTTCGCGGGCCACGGCTTTACGGCAGGAACCCGCGAGGGAAACAGGCTTCAAGCAGTCGAAGCGCGGCGGAAGCCGGCACGGGCTGGTCAGGATTTTCTCCCTGAGCGGCTCGGAAATGATCTTCCTTGGCCATTGCCTGCTGGTGGTAGCGACAGTTCGGCTGGGGCTGACGCTGCTGTCCTACAATCGTGTACGCAGCCTGGTGACGCGCCTAGACGCGCGGCAGTGCGCTTCAATGGGCGAACTGCGGCGTGTCGCCTGGGGCGTTGCCGCCGCGGCCCGTTTCGTCCCTTACGCTACGTGCCTGACCCAGGCGCTCTCCGGCCAGTATATTCTCGCCCGCCAAGGCAATGAATCGACGATACGCATCGGCATCGAACGTGGTACGGGCGAGCAGTTGAAAGCACATGCCTGGCTGGTCAGCGACAACCATGTCGTGCTTGGCGGATCGATCGACGGCTTCGCCCATCTCGTCGACCACGGCAGCCGATGAGCGGCGTCGCTGGAATCCTGCTGCGCGGAGCACACGCACCGGCGGTCGCGGCGGCAGACATTCAGCAAATGCTGGCGCGCATGCGCCATCGCGGTCCTGACGGCAGTTCTTGGTGGCTGGACACCAGCATCGCCCTTGCCCACGCCTGGCTCAACACATCGGATGAGGTCGGTCCAGGCCCTTTGACGATGGCTGGCGGCCGGCTCGCCATCACCGCCGATTGCCGGCTGGACAACCGTGACGAGTTGCTGGCCAGGCTCGGTATCCGCGACCAGTCGATGGCCGACGCGATCGTGCTGATGCGGGCCTATCTGCGTTGGGGCGAAGCCTGTCCGGCGCATCTCCAAGGCGATTTCGCGTTCGCCATCTGGGATGACGAGCGGCAATCGCTGTTTTGCGCGCGCGATCATTTTGGCGTCAAGCCGTTCTACTACCACGCGGCGGACCGGCGTTTTGCCTTCGCGTCCGAGATCGGGCCGATCCTGGGCGTCGAAGGTATCCGCGCACGTGTCAGCGAGCGCCAGATCTCCGGCTTCCTGGCCGGGCTTCCCGACGACCCGCAGTCGACCCCCTACAGCGATATATTCAGCCTGCCGGCCCGCCACAGCCTGACCGTCACCGCGCAACAGGTGATGTTGCGTCGATACTGGCAGATCGAGCCGTCGGCGCGGCCCTTGCGGTCGGATGCATCGGAGGAATTCGCCCATCTGTTCTCGCAATCGGTGCGCAACCGCCTGCGAGGGACCTCGGCAGTCGGCGCAATGCTGAGCGGCGGCCTCGATTCCTCATCTATCGCCTGTGTCGCCGGCCTGCAGAATGCCGCTGCGCGCAAGCCGAAGCTGCCGACCTTCTCGCTGGTTTTCGAGAAGGGCTCGCCGATGGACGAGCGGCCCTTCATCGATGCCGTTCTCGACCAGCAGAAGGTCGACGCGACACTGATCCCGGTCGGCAACTATGCCCCATTCGCCGAATTCGAACGCGTGCTGGAGGAACAGGAAGGAACGTTCCTGGCGCCGGGCCTGACGCTCACCCGCGGTATCTACCGGACTGCCGGCGCCAAGGGCATCAAGGTGCTGCTGGACGGCCATGGCGGCGACGAGGTCGTTTCCCAAGGCCATGGTCACCTGCACGAGCTTGCGAATGGCGGCCGATGGATGGATCTGTGGCGCGAGGTCCGCAGCGCCTCCAATACCTATGGCGACAGCACGCTTGGCCTTTATCTCCAGTTCCTGACCCTCTACGGGCCGGCCTGGCGCATCGCCAAGCTGAGGCATCTGGCCAACCGTGCCCTGAACAGGATCCGCAAGCCCGCGCACGTGCAGCGCGCACGAAGCTGGCGCGACCTGATCAATCCGGACCTTGCCAAGCGCACCGAGCTTGTCGACCGGTTTCACCGGGCCGGCTATATGCCGCCCGGCGTTCAGGCCAGCGACGCCTTGAGCCATCGCTGGATCCTGTCGAACGGCTATGTCCCGCATGCTTTCGAGGTTCTCGACAAGGCCGCCGCCAATTTCGGCGTCGAGCCGCGATACCCTTTCTGGGACAAGCCGCTGGTCGAGTTCTGCCTGGCATTGCCGGGCGAGGAGAAGCTGAGCCACGGCTTTGGTCGCTATGTGCTGCGTCGCGCCATGCAAGGCGTATTGCCGGAGGCGGTGCAGTGGCGACGCGACAAGATCGACTTCACCGCCAATCTCGTCAACGGCATGCTGCGCAATCATCGCGACCTCCTGGAACAGCTGCTGGTCTCGGATGCAGGCCGCATCGCGCCTTATGTCAATCTGCCGCAAGTGAGTGCTGCCTATGCGCGACTGCTGCGCCAGCCCGATCAGGCAGCCCCCCTGGATGTCCAGTATGTCTGGCGCTCGGCCTCGCTGTCGCTCTGGCTGCGGCAACTCCAGCACGGCGGGAGCCCCACGTGATGCCGCGCAACGAGCCGATGGCCGCATACAGTGATAATTCCCGTCCGCATGGCCGGGCCATGCGAGAACGCCGCTTCTACCGCGCCTATGGTCTGACCATCGCGTCGGAGGTGATGTTGCCCGAACTGCAGCCGGCGCCGCCCGGGGCGGCGGATGTCGTGATCGCCGTCGGCGCGATCGACCTGCCAAAGCCGGCGCCCGAAGCCGCGACCGACTTTCGCTTCGAGGCGGACCGGCAATATCTGGCCTGGCATGCCGTGGGCGCGTTCCTGATCACCGATTCCAACCGTATCGACATTGAACCGGCGCCCGGCGTCGACGACGCGCTGCTGGCGTTTCCGCTGCTCGGCCCGGTCATGGCGCTGCTCTTGCACCGGCGCGGCCTGCTTGTCCTGCATGCCAGCGCCATCGCCGCCGCCGGCACGAGCGCCATCTTCATGGGTGACAAGGGTGCCGGCAAGTCGACGACCGCAAGTGCGATGATCCGGGCCGGGCATCGACTGCTTACCGATGATGTGGTGGCGCTGGACCTCGCCAATCCGAGTGAGCCAATGACCGTTCCGGGCTTTCCGCAGATCAAGCTGGCGGCCGACGCCGCGGCGGCGATCTCGCTCGGGGAAGCGGAAGTGCGGCCGCAAGTGCATCCGGCGATCGACAAGATGCAGCATCGCCTGAACGGTGACTTTTCGGGCGACAAGGTGCCGGCGACCAGGATCTATATCCTCGAGCGCGGCGAAAGGGCTGGCATTACGCCCTTGCCCGCCATTGCCGCCCTGCCGGCCATCATCAAATTCTCCTATGTGACGCGCTTCGGCCGCGCGGCCCTCCCCGACGACTTCGCGGCGGCGCATCTTCGGCAATGTTCATGGATTGCCAACCATATCGGCGTGCGGCGGCTGGAAGTCCCGACGGGCCTGGACAGGATCGGTGAAGCCGTGGAACTGATCGAAAAGGATCTGTCGGCTGGCAGCCGGCGGTCGTGAGCGCAACCATGTCGAAGCCCCTAACCCTTCGCCTGTCGCTGTTTCGAGAAATTGCCGCATTCGGCGCCGCCATTGCCCGGATCGGCGGCCGGCGAACATGGACGGCGCTTTTCTTCCTCATCCTCGGCAGCCTGACCGAGGGCATCTCCATCCTGCTGCTCATCCCGCTGCTGCATCTGGTCGGACGCGCCGACCAGGATTTCGCTGTTCGGCTGCCCAACAATGATTTCGTGCGCTGGCTGGTGCCTGACGGCACGCTGCAACTGACGACCGTGCTTTGCATGCTGGTCGGGCTTGTTGCAGCGCAGGCGGCGTTCAATCGCTTCAAGTCGGTCTACATGGCCAAATTGCTGTTCGATTTCGTCAACCGCGTTCGCATGAACCTGTTCGAAAGCATCGGCAAGGCGCGCTGGGGCGTTTTTACCCGCATGCGCAGTTCCGACCTCGATCATGCCCTGACCGGCGACATCGACCGCGTCCAGGGCGCGGCGTTCTCACTGCTGATGCTGGTGCAGATCGCCGTTCTTCTGGCTGGCTATCTCCTGGTTTCCATGTTCATCTCGCCGGTCATGACGCTGTTTGCCCTCGTCATCGGCATGCTGATGTTCGTGGCGCTGCAGCCCTTCCGGACACGGGCCACTGCCTTCGGCCGTGTGCTGACCGCCAATCGACAGGATCAGTACCGGACGGTCTCGGAATTTCTCGGCGGCATCAAGGTGGCCAAGAGCCTGAACGTCGAGGACAGCTATTTCGCGCAGCTGCGGTCGACGCTTGAGAAGATGAAGGCCGACAACATCGACTATGTGCGCAACAGCACCATCGGCACCGCGGTATTCCAAGTGGCGAGCGTGGTGGGCCTGAGCCTGTTCATCTATGTGGCTTTGGTTCGCTTCAACCTGTCGCTGGCCGAGATCGTCGTCCTGCTCCTGGTCTTCATGCGCATCGCGCCGCGCTTCATGGGCATGCAGACGCAAGCCCAGCAAGTGCTGATCAACCTGCCCGCCTTTACGGCAATGCGCAGCCTGCAGGCACGTTTCGATGCCGAACGCGAACCAGGCCATACCGAGTTCGCCGACGCCGGGACACTCTCCCTCAATACGGGATTGAATATTCGCGGTGTCTCCTTCGCCTATGGAGATGCTGGCGACAAGGTGGTGGTGAGCGGCATCACCTTCGGCCTGCCCGCCGGCAAGGTCACCGCCCTGATCGGCCCGTCCGGATCGGGCAAGAGCACGATCGCCGATATGCTGCTTGGCCTGCTGGAGCCCACCACCGGCATGATGCTTGTCGACGGCGTCGAGATCGATGCCAGCAATCGCCGTCGCTGGCGCGACCAGGTGGCCTATGTGCCGCAGGACGTGTTCCTCCTGCACGACACGATCGCGGTGAACCTGCGCCTTGCCGCGCCACGGGCCAGCGATGGCGACCTGTGGGCCGCGCTGCATCAGGCGCACGCCGGCGAGTTTGTCGAACGGCTCGACCTCAGGCTCGAGACGGTGGTCGGCGATCGCGGCGTGCGGCTCTCGGGCGGCGAACGCCAGCGCATCGCGCTCGCGCGCGCGCTGCTGCGCAAGCCGTCACTGCTCATCCTGGACGAGGCGACCAGCGCGCTCGACTGGCAGAACCAGTCGCTGATCGCCAGGTCGATCGACGGATTGCGCGGCACGATGACGATCCTGACCATCGCGCACCGGCCGTCGATGATCGCCTTCGCCGACTGGGTGGTGGCGATGGAAAACGGCCGTATCGTCGAGGTCGGCCAATATCAGCGGCTGAAGGAAAAAAACGGCAGCCGGTTGTCGAGGATGCTGTCGGGGGAACAGTCAGAGAGCGAACCCGCCGATGTCGCGTGAGCCGGCGACCAAGACGCGCCGAAACGGATTCACGCGGCGCCTAGTCTCTTGTTTCGAAGCATGCCTACAAACCGGGGGCAGGTTTGAGCAATCTGCATCAATGCAGGCCGCGCCTGGCACCGCCCAGCTTCTCGCTTTCGGCGACCTCTGGTGCGTTCAGTTTGCGCTCGGCGTCACGGGCTATGTCGGCAGGCGTCGGCGCGCTCCTGGCGATCATGGTGTAGATGAGCACGAAATAGCCGGCCTGAATGATCACGGCGCAGATGATGACGCGCACCAATATCGTGCCTATCGACGCTCCGCCCAGCCAGGACCAGCCGACGACGATCGCCAGAGCGAAAATCATCCCGAGGATGAATTTTGGAAGTGCCATACCCAACAGCCCATAAACCGGCTCGGGTATAATCAAGATTGCCCCACCCGAGCGCCGTCCCTTGTCATGTGGGCTTGTTAAGGTCGCCCACTCTCGACCGGTTGCTTCCGGCCTTTTCCACCTGTCGTCACCGTGACAGGTATAATTTGCAATTCTATTAAGGCGAGCAATAGGCGGCAAGGGCAACTTCGGATATTTTTGATCGAGCTTTTGCGATCGACTCTGCCATGCTGCAATGCACGCAACGGGAGCTAAGCCGATCTCCTCTCCTCGGCATTTTCCAGTAAGATAGACAATATTAAGTAGTATTTTATACGGTTTTCACCAAGCATCAGGGCATGATAAAGCACTAATTTTCAGCTTGCCTTGGCAAATAGGTAGGTCCGCCTAAAAACCGCCCCACAAAGGCCTCTATTTTTTCGGCCGTGCCCATTTATTGTCACAAATGTGCTAAATACGCCGAAATTTGTGCATGACAAGCTTATTATTTAGTCAATTCATGACGTGACTATTTCAATGGGGTGGTAAATTGTGTGTTGCGCTGCAACATTTTTTTGGTATCGTGCGCTGAACCATTCGTTCAACGCATGGAGTTTACGGCATGAGGGACGTTGCCAAGTCGGCCACGGCGAGCTTTTCGCAGGCTGACATCGATTTTCCGCCACCGATCGGCGGCTTGCTCAAACGCAGCTTCGATATCGCCGGTTCACTGATCGGACTGATCGCACTCAGCCCGCTGTTTGTCATGATAGCGCTGCTGGTCAAGTTTTCCGACGGCGGCTCGATTTTCTACGGTCACAGGCGAATTGGACGCGGCGGGCGGATTTTTCCTTGCCTGAAGTTCCGCACCATGGTTCCGGACGGCGACAGGGTATTGGCAACCTATCTCGCCACCAACCCGGACGCCAACGCGGAATGGATCGCCACCCGCAAGCTGAAGAACGATCCGCGCGTTACCCGTGTCGGAGCTGTGCTGAGGAAACTCAGCCTCGACGAGCTGCCGCAGATCATCAACATCCTGCAGGGCGACATGAGCCTTGTCGGCCCTCGTCCGGTCGTGCGCGACGAGCTGGAGATCTATGGCACGTCCGCCGTCTATTACCTGAAATCCCGCCCGGGCCTGACCGGCCTGTGGCAAGTCAGCGGCCGCAACGATGTGTCCTATGACAGCCGCGTCGCCTTCGATCGCCACTATGTCGAGAACTGGTCGCTGTTCGAGGACGTTCGCATCATCATCAAGACCGTCCCGGCCGTCTGGATGTCGCGTGGTTCTTACTGACCGGCCGGTGGCCAATGCCAGACATTGGCATCGGCCATTCGACGCAAGCTCATCGGGCGATGGGGCTATAGCGGATCGGAACGTTGAGTTGAAAACAGATTTGTTCGAAGCCTTTCGCAGCGGCCCGGATTCCGGCCGGCTGCGGCGGGCGCGTTTGCTGGCCACATGCCTTGCCATGGCGCTCGTCGCCCCGCACATCGCCGCCGCCGGCGACTATCGCCTCGGCTCGCAAGACAAGCTCACCATCCGCGTCGCCGAATGGCAGACAGTCGAAGGCACATTTCGTGATTGGTCGGCGGTGAATGGCGAGTACACGGTCGGTCCATCCGGTACGCTGTCGGTGCCGTTCGCCGGCGAGTTGCCGGCATCCGGCAAGACCACGTCCGAAATCTCGGCGGCGATCGGCGATGCGCTGCAGAAAAAGCTCGCTTTGTCGGACCGACCGGAAGCCTCGGTCGAGATGGCGCAGTTCCGGCCATTCTACATTTCGGGCGAAGTCCAGAACCCAGGCCAATTTCCTTATGTCCCGGACCTGACGGTGTTGAAGGCGATCAGCGTCGCCGGCGGCATCAGGCGCAACGCCGATTACGGCCCCCAGCTCGGCAAGGACCTGGTCACCGCCAAGGGCATGTTCGACATCTCCGACGACCAGCGCATCCGACTGATCGTCAGGCGCGCCCGCATCGATGCGGATATGGCCGGCAAGGCGAGTTTCGACGTGCCGAAGGAGGTCGAGGGCGATCCGAGACTGCCGGCCATCGTGGCGGACGAGATGACGATTCTGACGGCCGACCAAAAGGCGCTGAAGCTGAAACTCGAGGCGCTCGACGACCTGAAGGGGGTTTTGGAATCTGAAATCGAGTCGCTGCAGAAGAAGATCGTCAATCAGCAGCAGCAGGTCGACTTGGCGCAGCAGCAACTCGCCAGCATCGGTCCGCTGGCGCAAAAAGGCCTGATCGCCAATGCCCGACTGCTGGATTCGCGCCAGTCCGTGGCCGACCTGCAGGGCAAGATCCTGGACTACGAAACCGCCATCCTCACCGCCAAGCAGGCGATCAGCAAGGCGAAGCAGGATGCTATCGATGCCCAGAACACCTTGAGTTCAAGTCTCGCCACTGACCGGCAGCAGACCGAAGCGGACCTGAACGAGGCCGCGTTGAAGGTGAACATGCAGAAAGGCCTGATAGCCCAGGCCAGCGATCCCGCGATGGCGGCCGCTATGACAAATGATCAGCAGCCGACCCTGCTCTATTCATTGGTGCGCAATGTCGACGGCAAGACCACCGAAATAGCCGCCACGGAAGAAACTCCGGTGCTGCCTGGCGATGTGATCAAGATCAAGCTGGCGCCGCTGGCCAGCCAATAGACCGACTTCCAACACGATCCAGTGTTTCGAGCCAGAGCCTCACCCGACGAATCGGGATGAGGCTCTGGCTCAGTTGTTTGAACATCTCCCTGCGGAAACCATAATAGCCGTCTCGGGATCGAGGCTTCCCGTCCGAGCACATGCTTGCTCAAAAAAGGAAGGCCGCTCCCTTCAGCCCGCGAGATGATAGTTTATGAGGGACCTGCGCCCGCCGGACGGCCGGCATACCGAGGCCAGTCAGTCTCGCCCCCGGCCGCGTCAGCCGGCTCCAGAGCCGGTGACCGCCGCCTGCGGGTAACGGGCAGCCGCACCAGCTTGAAGAAGCTGAAATACATCAGGAAAGAACCCATGATGTAGGGGTTCAGTATCTCGACCTCGACGAAGGAGCGGATCAGCAGCAGGACCATCACGCCGAAAAGGATCACCGAGTCCGCCTGCCATGCCTTGAAGATCACCGCCGAGACGTGGCCGTAGAGCGTGCGCAGCATGATCAGCGACACCAGCGTCGCTCCGACGAAGCCGAGTTCGACGAGGGCCTCGATATAGGTGTTGTGGAAGTGGAAGCCGGTGCGGGTGGTGATGTAGAATTCGTTCCACAGCCGCTCGGCTTCAGCGAAGCCCTGCACCCAATAGGCGGCATAGCCGACGCCGAGAATCGGCGATTTCTGGACCGTGTTCCAGCCTTGCTCCCACAGATAGGTTCGCCCGGTGAGCGTCGAATCCTTGCCGAAGAGGCCGAGGACGAAGTCCATCAGCCCGAGATTCAAGGCGACGAAGGCCGTCACGACCAGCAGGCCGGCGCCGATCAGGAAGATGACCCGGCGATAGCGGCGTGACAGAAGTTTGCTCATCGCAAGAAGCGCCACCAGCGCCAGAACCGCGGGTATCGACGCCATCGAGGTGGCGGAATGCGAAGCGACCAGGACATAGGCCGACAGCAGCACAACGGGCACCGCCAGGATGAAGCTGAGCCGGCCGCGCCTGTAGAAAGCAAGGAAGACAACGCAGAAATAGATGCCGAGCGAGCCGACAAAGCCGATCTGATTCTTGGAGGCGAAGGCGCCGACGAAGTTCACGGTGCCGTCGAGAACATCCTCGGAATAGTTCCCGACCTTCAGCGAATAGATGAGGACGACGAATATCCCGACCAGCGCCCCTATGGTCAGCGTGCGCACGCTGACGGTGCGCGCAGCTATGTAGGCGCAGGCAATATGGGAAAAATACTGGACCGACGTCCTCGCGGTGACGCCGGGAGCCTGTGACCAGAAAACCGAGAAGCAGATATAGGCCGCAAACAGCAGCGGCAGCCAGGCGCTGGACAGATGCCGCAGAAACCGCCGGTAGTCGACCAGGATGAGCGGAAGCCAGACCGCATAATAGGCCAGGATCAAGATCTGGCCGAAGATGACCGAATAGGAAAACGCCCAGATCGAAACGGCTACGGCAAAGGCGCCATAGACCGAGTTCTTCTCGGGATCGATCAGCAGTGACTTTGGAATCTTCATCTCAGGGTTCTGCCGACACGACCCGGGGCCGGGGCCGGCAAGCCATGAGCCGGCCGGAATCTTCGCAAATATGGGCGTGCAATAAACGGCGTCTCCATTGTGCAGTGCAATATAACCTATTGCGCCCTGTGCTCAATGGCAAATCCGGTCACCTTGTCTTACAGCGAGGCATCTGCGGAGAGATCAGCAGGTCGCGCGTCCGAGATGCTACCAAAGCGCTCCGCCGGTGATCTGGATGTTCTCCATGGTGATGCCCTTGGCAAGATCCGAGCACAGGAAGACCGCCAGACCGGCAATCTCCTGCGGCTGCAGCATGCGCTGCTGCGGGTTGCCTTTGGCGATCTCGGCCATCGCTTCCTCAGCGGTGCGCCCCTTGCCTTCGCGCTCGACGACCTGCGCCACATTGCGGCGCATCAGTTCGGTCTCGACCCAGGTCGGGCTGATCATGACGCAGGTGACGCCATGCGCCGCCCCTTCCAGGGCCACGCAGCGCGTGAGGCCGAGAAGGCCGGCCTTGGACGCGCAGTAGGCTGGGTTGTCCTTCCAGCCGACCGAGGCGGCGGTTGAGCCGATGTTGACGATGCGGCCCCAGCCGCGTTCGATCATGCCCGGCAGTACCGCACGCGTGACGCGGAAGGCGCCCGTCAGGTTGGTATCGACGATCTTGTCCCATAGCGCGTCGGAATGGCCGCAGACCGGCTGCTCCGCGGTCGTCCCAGCGGCATTGACCAGGATATCGGCGGGGCCGATGGCCACCTCGGCGTCAGCCGCGAACCGATTGGCGACGTCGCTGTCGCGCACGTCTAGATGAGCGGCGTGAACCCTCGTTCCGTGGGCGGCAAGAGCCGCACGCACGCGCCCGATCTCGTCCGCGCCGGGATAATACGCGGCATCGGACCTGTCGACGCCGGCCGGCGCGATGTAGGAGCCGACGGCGACATTGGCGCCAGCTTCAGCCAAAGCCGTGGCAATGGCAAAGCCCATGCCCGAGAACCCACCGGTGACGATGGCGCTACGGCCGGAAAGGTTGTTCATGGCGCACCGTCTCCACTTCGTTCCGGGCAGGCAATCAGGCCTGACCGGATTTGGCAATCGCACCGGCGCAGCCTCCATCGCCAGCGTTTCATGTTTGCTGGAGCGGCTTGCCTAGCCATTCGCGATAGAAGCCTTCGAGGTCGGGCTCGAAATCGTGGACGATGGGATAGCCAGGTGCCGCCGCTTCCACTTCGTGCAGCGTGCCGCATTGCGGACAGATGAATTCGCGGATCTCCATCCATTCGGGATCGGGGAGATCGCTGTTGGGATAGATTTCGCGCAAAGCCCCCTCGGTGTTGCGGACGTTGATCGCAGCCTTCAGCTTCCAGTTCTTGCGATAGTCGCCGAAGGAGTGGCCGCATTCGCAGCGGGTAATGCGCTCATCGCCGCTCTGGCAGATGAACAGATGGTCCGAGACCGGCAGCAGGATCGGATCTTTCCAGGCGACACGATCCTGATAGACGGCAACCATCTTGAAGAAACGGTCATCGTCCTTGTAGGCACTCATGATCCGCCTTGTCTGTGGCCAGGGCAGCTTGCCTGCGGCCAGATCGCCCAGGACTTCCTTGCTATACGAGGTCATGGCTTTGCTCCCGGCATGAAGATCGATCTGGCATCGACGTTCCAGAACTCGCTGAATTCGCTGGTGAAGCGCGGCGACAGCTTGATCGCGCTGGCGTACATTTTCTTCACCTCGGGGGCGAAATCGGCCCTTTCGACACGACCACGCTCCTTGGCGATCCAATCCACCACAGGGACCGCCTTGGCCAGACGCTCTTTGCGCATGGCGGCGCGGCGCTCGACCGTGGCGTCGATATCGGCGATGGGATAGCCGTCTTCATCGTCCTTCAGCACAATGCCGAAAACCTGGTCCGCCGCTTGCCGGGTGAGAAAGCCGTTCTCGACATCCCAGGCGGTCTTGATCGGATCGCGCTCCAGTACGTCGCCGTAACCACCGCCGCCATTGTAGGAATGGCTGAAGATGTCGCCGGATTTGTGCGGCGCGGTGATGTAGGGGCCCTCGACCACGACATGGTCGCCACCAATGTTCCGCTCGTAGTCGGAGACATGCGGATCGATGCCGGGCGCATGCGCCAGCGGTTCGCCTTTTGCCGCGAGTTCGTGAATGTCTGAGTTGCGCACGGCGCGATGCTTCTGGCAGGTCGGCGCCGGATAACCGCCGCACATGCCGCCATTGTCGAACACGCGCGAAGAATGTTCGGAGGTGTGGAGCCGCAGATGCGACGTCTTGTTGATCAGCCAGGTCGAGACGAAGGAACAGCCGCCGCGATATTTGCCGGCACCGCCGGAGTTGGGCACGATCGAGCGGCCGATATAGACCATCGGCATCGACTGTTCCCAGACCTCGATGTTGCCCATGTCGGATTCCGGGTTCCAGCCGACATAGGCGGTGTCGAGACCATCCTTGATGGCGAGCGCGCCGGAGCCGGCGGCGGCGCATTCAAAATGGGCCATGCCGAACGGCGTGCCGTACTGGCTCTCGCCACCCATTTCGATCATCGGGCTGTTGACCTGACCGACGAAGGCCTCCTCGACGAAGCCGCGCGCGACAAAACTGCGCGACAAAAGCCGCTGGAAGACGCCATAGGCTGGCAGCAGCAGCGCCCATGAGGTGGCGGTCGCCACCATCTCGTTGTCGGGATTGGTCCAGGTGCCGTGCGGCAGTTTCAGTTCGGTCGCCATCCAGGCGCCGTCATTGACCAGCCCTTCGAAATTCATGTGCTGGGTCAAGGTGACGAACATGCCGCCATCCATGCCGGCCGGCGTGCAGTTCATCGAATGGTAGCCCCAGGGCTGCGTGCCCTCGAAGTCCATGGTGATCTTGCCGTCGGTGGTGATCTCCATCTCGATCGGGATGTTGTAGAGCCAGTCCGGATCGCCGAGCAGCTGGAAGCCGGGTTTGCCTGCGGTGACGTGGCCGTAAAAAGTATGGCCGCGATAGATTCCGGGGACGGTGAGCTGGCGGGTGCGGGCGAGTTGGGCGCGACGGCCCTCCTCGATGAACTCCTTCGACACCTTCATCCAGTAGTCGAGGCCGATCTCGGAGATGAGCTGCTTGACGCTTTCGCGCATATCGATGCAGGAGGCGACCTTGGCCTTCTCGTCCAGCACCCAGTAGATCGGCATGCGCAGATTGCGTTCGCAGCGGATAACGTAGTCGCGGCGGATCTCGTCGTTCTCGCCGATCTTCTCGGCGCAGACGAACAGACCCTCGGTGAAGCGCTCCTGCGCGAGACACACATCACCGCCTGGGGTAATGCCGCCGGCCTCCAGCTCGTGGCAGACGGCGCCGGCCCAGCCGACAAGCGTGCCTTCATGAAAGATCGGCACCACGTCCATCACGTCGGGCACCTGCACGGTGCCTATGAAGGCGTCGTTGTTGGCGAAGATGTCGCCTTCGCGGATGCGCGGGTTGTCCTCGTAGCCGTTTTTGATCATCCATTTGATGAAGCGGCTCATCGTATGGACATGCACCATGATGCCGTTGGAGAGAGCGATGGCGTCGCCCTCGGGCGTGTAGATGGCGACCACCATTTCGCCGACCTCGCGCACGCCGGGCGAGGCCGAGATGCGGCGCGCCATTTCGCGCGCCGAGACGCAATAGGCGCGCAGCTTGGTGTGCAGCGTCTCGAATTTCAGCGGATCCTGGTTGCGCAGCGTGAGTTCCGTAATGCCGTCATAGCAACCGGTCTCTTCCATCAGCCGCTCGGAATCGAGCAGTCTTTCGCGAAGGCGCAGGGCCGAGGCAGGTTTGTCCAACATGGCGGTCGCCCTCTCAAGCGTGGGTGTAGTGCAGCAGCGTCCATTCATCGACATGGACACGGTCCTGCGGATGAACGACGAGCGTGGTGGCGGGATGTTCGATGATGGCCGGGCCGATGACTTCGTGGCCTGGCTGAAGCAGATCCATCTCGTAGAGATTGGCCTTGTGCCAGCGCCCACCGATATAGGCCTCGCGCACGCCCTTGTGGGCGGCTGCCGGGTTGGAGGCGCCGAGCGGTCGCTTGAGCAGCACCGGCTTGACCTTGTCGGCGGTGGCGATCAGCCCGAGTTCGGTGATGGTGAAGCCGGCTTCGCCATAACGTGACACGCGATGGTTGACCTTGGCATAGACCGCCTCGAACTCGTCGATAACCCTGCGCATGTCGTCGGCCGAACCGACCTTGGCAAGCGGCGCCATGACTTCGACGTCCTCGAGCTGGCCGGTGTAGCGCATCATCAGGAACGGCACGGTCCTGATCTTCTCCCTGGTATGGCCGTCGGCGATCATCTCGTCGACCGCTGCCTTGGTCAGGTCGTTCCAGACCGTGGTGACCTTGGCGCCGAAGGCGGCCAGCGTAGCCTCGTCGGCGCGTGACGGGATGTCGTGCTGGGTGGAGACGGAATGACGCCGCATGAAATCGGCCGTGGTGCAGCCGAAGGCGGAGAAGGCGGCCGCGAACTGGAAGGTGATGATGTCCTTGAAGCCGATGCCCCTGGAGCAGCCGGCCAGATGCAAAGGTCCCGAGCCGCCATAGGACAGCAGCGTGAATTCGGAGGGATGGATGCCTTGCCCGGAAATGACCCGGCGCAGCGCGTTGTTGGCATCGGACTCCAGCATGTCGATCATGCCTTCCGCGGCTTCCTCGACACCAACGTCGAGCACGCTGGAGCACTTTTCCTCGAAGGCGCGGCGCGCCTTTTCGACCTGCAGCACGACCTTGCCGCCCAGGAAATAGTGTGGGTTGAGGCGGCCGAGGATGGCGTCGCAATCGGCGATGGTCGGCTCGGTGCCACCGCGATCGAAGCAGATCGGACCGGGATCCGAGCCGGCGCTTTCCGGCCCAAGCGAGACCTTCTTGGTCAGGGGATCGACCTTGAGGATCATGCCGGCGCCGGCGCCGATCGTGTCGAGATGCAGCGTCGGCACGTTGAGCTTGAAACGGTCCATCAGCGGCTCGTTCTCGATCCGCGTCTGGCCGCGTGTGATGACGCCCATGTCGAAGGAGGTACCGCCCATGTCCGAGCAGATCAGCGAGTCGTTCCCGATCAGCTTGCCGACATAGGCAGCGCCCAGAATGCCGCCGATCGGGCCGGAGATCATGGTTTCATGCAGGCGCGGGTGGTTGATCGAGGTCAGGCCGCCGAAGGAGAGCAGCGTCTGCACGCCATACTTGAAGCCGTATTTCTTCGAGACGTCCTCTATACCCCTAAGCTGCTTGCGGCCGCGCGAGGTGGCGTAGGCCTCGATCAGCACCGAATTCAGCCGCGACTGCTCGCGGATGACCGGGCGGACCTCATGGCTGGTGTAGACGATGATGTCGGCGCCGGCCTTGTCGACCTCCGCGCGGCAGATCTCGGCGATGCGCTTCTCGTGCACCGGATTGACATGCGAGAAGATGGTCATGATGCAGATCGCCTCGACCTTGTCGGCGATCAATTTTTTCGCGGCGATGGAGACCTCGTGTTCGTAGAGCGGCAGCACGATGTCGCCGAACTGGTCGATGCGCTCGGTGACGCCATGCGTGCGGCGGCGCGGCACCAGCGGATCTGGATGGTGATGGGTGACGGCATGCAGCCGGTCGGCATAGGAATAGTCGGCCCAGGCCTGCAGCCCCCGGCCCATCAGGATCATGTCCTCGAGGCCCTTGGTGGTGATCAGGCCGAGCCGGCGGCCGGTGCGCGACAACAGTGTGTTGAGCATGCCGGTGCCGGAATAGAGCACGACGTTGACGCCGGAAAACAATGATTCCAGCGAGATGCCCCAGGCATCCGCCGCGTCCTCGGCAGACGCGAGAAAACCTTCGGCTTCGTTCTTCGGCGTGGTCGCCGACTTGCCGATCTTGAAGTGGCCGTCCTGATCGACAAGGATCGTGTCGGTCATGGTGCCGCCGGCGTCGATACCGATGACGATTGGATTGCCGACGATGGGGCCGGTGAGATTGGGTTGGGTCACGGTCGCCTCGGGATCTGGTCTAGGTTGACGCAAGGCTAGATTCGATGGGCGGCTTCGCGCCATATGCCTAAAGACATAATGACGGCTGAGCTGACATCGCCGAAAAAAGGGCATGCGCATGGGGACCATCTGGGCGCCGCTCGCCAAAGCGATCGCCGCCACCGGCACGGACAGGCATGTCGACTGCCTGATCGACCTGATCGGCGCGGATATCGAGCACGACCTCGTCACGGTGACGCGCTATTCGACGACGCAGACACCCGAATTCATCAAACACCGACGCTTCTCGGACGAAATGGTCCGGCGCTATCTCGACAATTACTATGTCTTCGACCCGTTCTATGCGTCGTGGCGACGCGAGCGAAGGCTGGGCATCATGCCGCTGAAACGGCTTGCCAACGATGAGGCCAAGCGCGGCCAGTACATAGCCGGCTTCCTGGCGCAGTCGGAGATCTGCGACGAGGTCGGCATCATGCTGGCGGACGGCGGCGACTGGTGCCTCGGCATCTTCCTCGACCGCTCGACCACGCCATTCAAGGACAGCGAGATCGCCCTGCTGGATGAACGGCTGCCGGTGTTCGAGGCGCTGCATGCGCTCGACATCAAGGCGCGCGGAACGGAATTCTCCCGCACGTCAGCGCCGACAGGCCCCGGCGCCTCGCCCCGGCGGGAACCGACCATTCCAGCCAGCCTGTGGCCGGAGCTGTCACTACGCGAGCGGGAATTGGTCCAACTGATCCTCGCCGGTCACCCGACGGCCAACATCGCCGAACGCCTCGGCATCACCGTCGGCACGGTCAAGAACCATCGCCGGCGCATCTACGAGAAGCTCGACATCACCACGGAGCGGGAATTGTTTTTGCAGTTCTTCCAGCATCGGGTCGACCGATAGCCCGGGTTCGGACAGCTAAGCGGGTTACGCTTTTCCCGTTGCAGGTTAGAGCTCATCCTCCCAATTGGCGCCGCCATAGAACACACGGAAGATCACCACTTGGTCGGATTCCACTGTAAAGGTCACCGTTACACGGCGCTCGAAACCGACAACCCGAAGGCCCTGGCCGCAGATCGTCACGGCGTGTTCCGCGCTCCGAGGCGTAGTCGAGACCCTGGCAGTAGGCTTCGATACGCTCGATATAGCGTATGGCCGTGACGTTGCCGGCGGCGATCTCGATGGTGTCGTATATCCATCTTAAGTCCGCTAAGGCTTCCGGCAACAGAACAATATGCCGGCGCTTCACACATCCCTCTTAAAGCGGGCGGCGTGGTGAGCGCGGATGTCGTCAGAAGCCTGGTTGGCTGGGATAACTCGGGAAGGATCCGCCTTCCACCTGTCATAGGTCGGCACAACCTCCTCGCGGAGCCAGCGCTCTACGGCCGCGTCGCGCTCTTGCAGGGCGCGAAGGCCGGCGCGGATCACTTCACTGCTGGTCGCGTAGGTTCCTGATTCAACGAGACGGTCGATGAAAGCAGCCTGCTCTGTTGGCAGGCTGAAGGTGCGCTTTTCGGTGGCAGCCATGATTTCTCCTATAATGTCGGTGTGATTATATCATACCAATATCCAATACGTGAGAAAACCTGTCGGCCCAAGAAACCGACATCGGCGCTGCTAGCAGTCTCAAAATTCCTCTTGCGGAACCGCGCCGTCCCGGCTTAGTCTTTGCCTTCTCGCAAAAATGAAATTTAATTCCATTTGCCTGCAACCTTCTTGCCAGCGTCGTGCCCCCAGGAAAAATGAACGGCCCAATCGACTGAGAAAATATTTGATATATCATCTACCAGAGCGGAAATAGCTGACATGGTCCAGCAGACATCGATCCAGCCATCGGCGCCCTGGTTGCGGCTAGATGTCGATGATTCGGACTGGACCGACGCCGAGGTGTCGAGCCTGGTGCGCTGGTATCACCAGATGCTGCTCATCCGCCGTTTCGAGGAAAAGGTGCTCGATCTGGCCAATGCCGGGCTGGTGCATGGTCCGGCCCACGCCAGCATCGGACAAGAGGCCACGGCGGTCGGCGCCATGTCCGTGCTCGGCACCGGCGACCGCATCAACGGCACCCACCGTGCCCATCACCAGGTGCTGGCCAAGCTTGTCAACGCGCAGACGCCCGGCGGATTCGACCCGCTGCATGATGCTTTCAACCCAGGCATGCAGGGATCGGTTCGCGGCCTGATGGCCGAGATCATGGGCCTCAAGTCAGGCTATTGCGGCGGCCGTGGCGGCTCGATGCATATGCGCGACGATGCCTCCGGCATCCCAGGCACCAGCGCCATTATCGGCGGCAACCTGCCGCACGCGGCGGGCTATGCGCTCGCCGACAAACTGCTCGGCACCGGCAACATCTCGGTCGCCTTCTTCGGCGACGGCACGATGATGGCAGGGCCGGCCTATGAGGCGATGAACATCGCCGCGCTCTACCGGCTGCCGGTGATCTTTTTCGCCGAAAACAATCTCTATGCCGTCTCCACGCACATCAATGAGCAGACGCGAGAGACGCGGCTGGCCTCGCGCGGACCTATGCTCGGCTTTCGCGGCATCGAATGCGACGGCATGGATGTGGTGGCAGTCCACCATGCCATGCGCGAGGCGCGCCGCACGATTGAGGAAGACGGCGGCCCGGTGCTGGTCGAGGCGCTCTGCTACCGGTTTCTACACCAGAGCGGCGCCCGCCCGGGCAGCGAATTCGGCTACCGCACGCGCGCCGAGGAAGACGTCTGGAAAGCGCGCGACCCGCTTGCGACGATGGCGGCTCGCCTGAAGACGATGGGCATCCTGAACGCTTCGGACCTCGGGACACTCGACCAGCGCGTCATGGAGGTGGTCAACACCGCTGCCGATTCCCTGACCGAGATGAGCGGCAACGCGCTGCGCATTCCTGATCATCTGTGGCCGGACCCAAGCGACGTCGACAACCAGATCCGCGGCGATCTTTCCGAACTGAAGGGCGAGCGCTTCCTCGAGATCGAGGACGTGCCGCCGGCCGACACCAGGCCGGTCAAGTTCATGGTTGCCGCGTCCGAGGTGATTGCGCGCGCCATGGAGCAGGACGCGCGCATCATCATCATGGGCGAGGATGTGCACCGGCTGCGCGGCGGCGTTTCGGGCGCCACAAAGGGCGCGCTGGAGCGCTGGCCGGAGCGTGTGCTGGCGATGCCCATCGCCGAGAATGGTTTTGTCGGGGTGGCGCTGGGTGCAGCGCTTTGCGGCTTGCGGCCGATGGTCGAGATCATGTTCGGCGACTTCTGCCTGGTTGCCGCCGACCAGCTGTTCAACGCGGTCAGCAAGGTGCGCCACATGTTCGGCGGCGGCTTTCCGGTGCCAATCGTGGTCAGGGTGCGCGTCTCGCCGCACACCGGCTACGGCTCGCAGCATTCGGGCGATCCGTCCGGCCTGTTCGCCCTGTTTCCCGGCTGGCGCATCGTCGCGCCGACGACGCCCTTCGACTATATCGGCCTGATGAATTCAGCGCTGAAATGCGACGATCCGGTCGTCGTCATCGAGCATGTCGAGCTGTTCCCGAGCGAAGGCCCTGTGCCTGCGGACGACCGCGACTATTGCGTGCGGCTCGGCAAGGCGAAGATCGTCAGGCCGGGCAGCGCCTGTACACTGCTCACCAGCGCCAGCATGGTTGCCGTCGCCAGCCAGGTGGTCGAGGAGACCGGCGTCGATGCCGAGATCATCGACCTGCGCAGCCTCGACCCGACCGGGCTCGACTGGCCGCTGGTGGAGGCCTCGATCCGCAAGACCAACCGGGTAGCCGTCATCGAACAGGTGCAGCGTGGGCTATCGCTTGGCGGACGACTGACACAGGAGATTCAGGATCGCGTGTTCGATTATCTCGATCACGAGATCCTGCATGTGACGGGAAGCCTCTCGGCTCCCGTCGTATCGGCCCCGCTCAACCGCGCCGCACTGGGCGGCGCTGAAAAGCTCAAGGCCGCGCTTCAATCCCTCACTGCCGTGGGTGGATAGAGCGAACGCATTGCCACAAAGATCCGACAAGAAAATGGGAGAACTGACATGAGCATCCTACAGAGAAACAAGACCAGGGCGACGATGCTGGCAGCCGTGCTGCTGGCCACCAGCGCCTTCTGGGCGCCGGCCACGTTCGCGCAGGACAGCAAGCCGCTGGTCATTGCGCGCAACATCGACCTCAACTCGCTCGATCCGCACCGCGCCTTCTGCGACACCTGCCAGATCTACAATTCCAGCGTCTATGAATCGCTGCTGACGCTGGACAAGGACAACAAGCTGATCCCGTTGCTCGCTTCCAAATGGGAAGGCAATGCCGACCAGAGCAGCTTCACCTTCACGCTCGACCCGGCCGCCAAATTCTCGGACGGTTCGCCGGTCGAAGCCAAGGACGTGAAATGGTCCTGGGAGAGGCTGAAGAACCTCAAGGGCAGCGCCTCGTTCCTGATGGACAATGTCGCCTCGATCGAGACCCCGGACGCGCATACGGTGGTCGTCAAGATGGTCGCGCCGAGCTCCGAATTCCTCAACATCGCGGCGGCGCCCTACGCAGCGGTCGTCAACAGCAAGGTTGCTTCCGAAGCCGGCGCCAAGGCCGATGCGGACGCTTCGACGACAGACAATGCCGAGGCCTGGTTTCTGGCGCATTCGGCCGGCAGCGCACCGTTCGTGCTGAAATCCTATGAGCCCAATTCGGAACTGCGGCTGGCACGCAACGACAAATACTGGCGCACGGCGCCGGCGCTGAGCGAAGTCGTCATCCGCCAGACCAAGGATGCGGTGGCCCAGGCACAGATGCTGCAGAGCGGCACCGCCGACATCGCCATGCAGATCGACCCGGACACGGCCAAGACGATGACCGGCAGCGACGTGAAAATCGAGACCGTGCCGTCCTACAATTTCATCTATGTGGCGCTGTCGCCCGGCGCCAAGGCCAACAAGGTTCCGCTGACGCCCGAAGTGCGCGAGGCCATTTCGCTCGGTCTCGACCGTCCGAGCATCCTCGACTTCACCATCGGCTCCGAGGGCCAGTTGATCAGCGCACCGATCCCGCTCGGCTTCCCCGGCGGTTCGGGCTTCGAGGCGCAACCCTATGACGTCGCCAAGGCAAAGGAACTTCTGGCCAAGGCCGGCCATGCCGACGGCTTCGAGATGGAAGCGGCGTTTCCCGGCATGAACGTCTATGGCGTCGATCTGTCGCTGTTGATGCAGAAGGTTCAGCAGGATTTGGCCAAGATCAACATCAAGCTCGACCTGCAGCCGATCCCCTTCGCCAACTGGCGCGAACGCGTCAATGGCGACGGCATCCCGATGACGGCGGTGTTCTACGCGCCGGACTATTACGGCACGTCGCAATACGTCGATTATTTCGCCATGACCAAGGGCAGCCCGTGGGCGCGCCGCGCCGGCGCGGAGCGCGATCCGTCGGTGCTCAATCCGAAGGAAGCGGATATCTACAAGGCAGCCCTTGCGGCGAGCGGCGACGAGGCCGCCAAGCTGTGGCACCAGGCCGGCGAGGAGATGATCAAGGACAGGATCATCCTGCCGCTGATCAGCCCGAACCTGATCCTGGCCTACAAGTCGGACGTCAAGGGCGTGCGTTACAGCGCCTGCTGCAACCTCCCGCTGGCGGAACTCAGCCACTGAGCGAAAAGATGCGGGAGGCGGCCAGCCGCCTCCCGCTTCCTCATCCTGGACGGTCAGCAAATCCTGTTCTTCCAGCATTAAGATCAATATATGATATATCAACACGCGGAGAACTCGCTATGCCTTCCCTGATCAACTCCAAGGACCAGTTGCTGCGCGAGCGCGCGGCCTCGGTCATTCCGGGCGGCATGTGGGGACACATGGCGACGCGCTATCTCGGCTCCGCCTATCCGCAGTTCTTCGAGCGCGCCGACGGCTGCCGGGTCTGGGACGTCGATGGCCGCGAATACATCGACCTGATGTGCAGTTGGGGCCCCAATATCCTCGGCCACCATCATCAGGCGGTCGAGGCAGCGGCCGAGCGGCAGCGTCGTCTGGGCGATGCGATGAACGGCCCTGGCGAGGTGTTGGTCGAGCTGGCCGAACTGCTGGTCAAGACCGTCGCGCATGCCGACTGGGCGATGCTGCAGAAGAACGGCACCGACGCCACCACGGCCTGCGTGACGATCGCACGCGCCGGCACTGGCCGGCGCAAGGTGCTGGTCGCGCGCGGCTCCTATCACGGCGCCGTGCCGTGGTGCACGCCTTCGCTCGCCGGCGTCACCGCCGAGGACCGCGCCCATATCATCCATTTCGACTACAATGACGTTGCCAGCCTCGAGGCAGCCGTCGAGCAGGCCGGCAGCGATCTTGCCGCCGTCGTCGTCACCGCTTTCCGCCACGATATCGCCCGCGACCAGGAACTGCCGACCGCCGCCTTCGCCAGACAGGCGCGCGAGCTGACCACCGCCGCCGACGCGGCGCTGATCGTCGATGATGTCAGGGCCGGCTTCCGCATCGATCTCGCCGGCAGCTGGGAACCGCTCGGCGTACGGCCGGACCTGTCCGCTTTCTCGAAGGCGATCGCCAATGGCTATCCGCTTGCCGCGATCACCGGCACCGACCGGTTTCGCGAAGCCGCGACCAAGGTCTATGTGACGGGGTCGTTCTGGTATGGCGCCGTCGCCATGGCCGCCGCGATCGCCACCATCAACACGCTGCGCGACACCGACGCAATCTCCAGGATGACTGAAGCCGGCGACAGGCTGCGCTCAGGCCTCGATGCCGCAGCGAAGAAGCATGGCCTGTCGCTTCGCCAGACCGGCCCGGTGTCGATGCCGATGGTGCTCTTCGACGGCGATGCCGAATTCAAAAAGGCCGACGCCTTCTGCTCGGCCGCCTTGCGCGAGGGCGCCTATTTCCACCCCCGGCACAACATGTTCCTGAGTGCCGCGCATACCGCAAAAGACATAGATCTCGCCCTGCAGGCTGCCGATGCCGGCATGGCCGCAGCCGCGCAGGTGGCGTGACCAGCGCCGATGCGGTGGGAAGGAACAAATCGCTCAGCCGACGGCCGATACCAGGCGGCCGTTCTGCGCCGCGCGGCGCAGTTCCTCCGGCGTGACCGCACCGTCGTTCAGCCGTTCGAGAACCTTGACCAACAGGCGTCCGCCTTCGATCATGTCCTGCTGAATGCCCTTGCGCACGCCGTTCTCGTCACGCGCCCGCAGCGCGTCGAGAATGTCGAGGTGCCGGTGGCGGCCGTCGTAGGTCGGCCTGGCGTGCGGGTATTGATAGTTCACCAGTGGTCCGTTGCGCAGCCAGATGCCCTCGATGATGGCCAGCAACTCCGGCATTTGCGCCGCCTGGTAGATCGAGTGATGGAATTCCCAATTGTCGCGGACGGCTTCGAACCAATGGCCATTGTCCTCGTTGGCAATCAGTCTGTCATGCACCTCGGCCAGACGGTCGATCTCCCGTGGCTCGATGCGCGTTGTTGCCGCCGCCCCCGCCATGCCTTCGAGATGCAGCCGGATGCTGCGCAGTTCCAGATATTGGGCCAGCGACAGCTGGGCGACGGTGATCGAACGGCCAGCCTCCATCTCCAGACCCTTTTCGCGGACCAGCTGCATCAGCGCCTCGCGCACTGGCGTCTCAGACACCTGAAGGCTGGCGGCGAGGTCGCGGATCTTGAAGCGATGGCCCGGCCAGAAACGGCCTTCCATCATGGCGCGGCGAAGCTCCTCGTAGACGCGCGTCGTCAGATTGTCGCGCGCGATCGGCGCGATAGAAGCAGTCACATCCGCTCTCCGTTCTTGCAGTGGCGCAGGCGTCGCCTGCGTCGCGTGGGCTGTGTATATGATACCACGAATGGCCTGACCACCGACATGAGACAGGCAACTGCGAGACGGGCAGCCATGGTGCAGACGGACATGAGACGGGGCGCATGACCGCGACGCCTTCACTCCTGTTCGGCGCCATAGCCGACGATCTGACCGGCGGCACCGAGCTGGCGTCGATGCTGGTGGCGCGCGGCATTCCAACGGGATGCACGGTCGGACTGAGTGCGCCGATCCCACCAGGCAATCTTGCCCATGTGATCCTGCTCAAGACACGCGTCATCGCGGCCAGCGATGCGGTGCGCCAGGTTCTGGCGGCGGCGGACCGGCTGCTTGAAGCTGGTGCCCGGCAGATCTTCTTCAAATATTGCGCCACTTTCGATTCGACACCTGCCGGCAACATCGGTCCTTGCGCCGAGGCGCTGCTCGAGCGCCTCGGCGGCGGCGTCACGCTGTTCACTCCGGCGCTGTGTGAGACCGGCCGCACCGTCTATCAGGGACACATGTTCGGCGGCGCCCAATTGCTGGGTGAATCGCCCAAGCGCTTCGATCCGTTGACGCCGATGACCGATTCCAATCTGGTTCGCGTGCTGCAGGCGCAGAGCAAGGGCAAGGTCGGGCTGGTGCCCTATCTCGTGGTCGATGGCGGGGCGGAGGCCATCCGCAGCGCCGTACGAGAGCGCAACGGGCGTGGCGAGACGCTGCTGGTCACCGACACGATCCGCGAACGCGACCTGGCGGCGATCGCGGAAGCGACTTTCGACCTGCCGCTGATGACCGGCAATTCCTCGGTCGCCGCGCATCTGCCACCGGCCTGGCTCACGCATGGGCTGCTGAATTCAGTCGATCTCGTTACCGCCAGCCTGCCGGCCATAAACGGCCCAGCGGCGGTGCTGGCCGGCAGCGTCGCCGACCGCACCATCGAACAGCTCGAACGCTTTGCGCAAAACAATCCACTGCTGACGATCGATCTGGCCAGCGCCTTCGCCGGCGCCGATGTAGTGGCCGAAGCGCGTGCCTTCGCCCAGCGGCATTTGCCCGGCACGATGATCGCCATTGCCACGACGGCGCCGCAAGCGACGGTCGAAGCGCTGCAGCAGGCGCATGGCCGCAACGCGGTGGCGGCAAAGGCGGAAGAGATGCTGGCCGGGATTGCACACATTCTTGTGCTCGAACTCGGTGTGCGGCGGCTGGTCGTCGCCGGCGGCGAGACCGCCGGTTCGGTGGTCAAGGCGCTCGGCATCGACCGCATCGCCATGGGTGCCTATGAGGGGCCGGGACTGTCGCGTGCCACTGCCCACCTCCCCGGCCTGCCATCCGAGCCGCTGGCGCTGATGTTGAAATCGGGGAAGCTCGGCGGCCCGGATATTTTCGCCGACGTCCTGCAAGACATGACACGGGCGACCACCGTCGCGCCGGCGATCGATATATGGCCACCGGCAAAACCTGTCATGCGGCCAACCACAGGAAAAGCATCGTGATGGACACCGAGACTGCACGCGCCAGCCTGATCACCGCGACGCAGACGCTGGACGCCAGCGGGATGAATGTCGGCACCACCGGCAACATCAGCGTGCGGACGACAAGCGGCATGATGATCACGCCGACGGGAATAGCTACAAGCGCGCTTCGGCCGGAGCAGATGGTGCCGATGCAACTCGATGGCAGCTGGGAGGGGGCGTTCCGGCCGTCGAGCGAATGGGAAATGCACGCCGAGATCTACAAGGCTTTCCCCGAGGCCGGTGCCGTCGTGCATGCCCATCCCGACCATTGCGTGGCGCTATCGTGCCTGCGCGAGGGACTGCCGCTGTTCCATTACATGGTCGCTGGTTTCGGTGGCGATGATGTGCGCTGTTCGGACTATGCGCTGTTCGCGTCAAGCGAACTGGCCAAGGTTGCCGTCGTCGCGCTCAAGGACAGGTCGGCCTGCCTGCTCGCCAATCATGGCATGATCGCTTTCGGCGGCGATCTCGACACGGCGCTCATCCGCACCATCAAGCTCGAGACCTTGGCGCGGCAATACCTTTTGGCGCGCAGCGCCGGTACACCGGTGCTCATCGAGGGCAGCGAGATAGCCGCCATTCGGGGGCGGTACAAGAATTACGGCCAGCAGAAGTAGCCGGCCGAGCAATTCCGGGAACGGCTCTTCGCGCTCTTGAAGTGAAGAACCACTCAGTCGTCGACCCGCAAATGCGAGACGAGGGCTGCCACGTTCCGTGGAAGATCAGGCGGGGATCGGTTCGGCTGCAGGCGCATAGACGCTGATAGCCCCGGAGCCGATCAGTTGGTCGATGGTCTCGGCGCGGTAGCCGAGCACGTCGGCCAGCACGGCAGCTGTGTCCTGGCCCAGCATCGGCGGCGCGGTAAAGTCGGCGGTCAGCTGCGCGGCAAGTCCCTGTGCCGGGCGCACCATGGCGACGGAGCCGAGATGCGGATGCGGCAAGGTCTGGACGAGGCCACGTTCGCGCACATTGGGGCTATCGAAGACTTCCGGTATCGATTTTACCGTGCCGGCCGGCACGCTGGCGGCGGCACAGGTTGCCATCCAGTGGTCGCGTGGCTTGGTCTTGAAGGCAGCCGCCAATTCGGGGATCAAAGCCTCGCGGTTGGTGGCACGCGCGCCTGCTTTGATGAAGCGCGCATCCTTGGCCAGATGCGGGAGTTGCACGACCCGCTCGCACAGCGCCGCGAACTGGCGGTCATTGCCGACGGCCAGCGCGAAGCCGCCATCGGAGGCCTCGAATATCTGATAGGGGACAACCGTCGGATGCGCATTGCCGTAGCGGGCGACCTCGCGGCCGGTGTTGAGGTAACCGCTGCCGACATTGATCAGCAGGCTGAGCGCGCAGTCGATCAGCGACAGGTCGAGGAACTGGCCCTTGCCGGTCGTCGCGCGCTCGTAAAGCGCTGCCAGGATCGACTGCGTCGCGACCATGCCGCAGACGATGTCGGTGATGGCGACGCCGACGCGCATCGGCTCGCCATTGCTCTCGCCAGTGATGGCCATCAGGCCGCTTTCGGCCTGCATGACGAAATCATAGCCGGGCCGTCCGGCATCGGGTCCGGTCTGGCCATAGCCGGAGATCGAGCAGTAGATCAGCCGCGGGTTTGGCGCGCTGAGTTCCTTGAAACCGACGCCGAGGCGGTCGGCGGTGCCGGAGCGGAAATTCTCGACGACGATGTCGGCCTTCGCCGCCAGTTCGCGCACGATGGCCAGCCCCTGCGGGCTTTTCATGTCGAGCGCGATGCTCTGCTTGCCGCGATTGGCGCAGAGATAGTAGGTCGAGACACCCTTGTAGCTCGGCACCGACCACGCCCTGGTGTCGTCGCCACCGTCGATGTTCTCGATCTTCCAGACTTCGGCGCCGAGATCGGCAAGGCTCATCGTTGCCCATGGACCGGCCAGCACGCGGGAAAGATCGAGAACCTTGATGCCTTCGAGCGGCAAGCGCGCGGGTCCTGCCGTACTGGCATTTTCGGAATGGTCCTCAGTCACGATCAAAATTCCTTCGCGGATGAATTCGGCGGGCCTGTCAGACAGCCTTGAACGTGTTGACCGGCTCCGGAAAATGACAGGCGACGCGATGCGAACCGCCAGCCGGATCGAGCGGCGGTTCGACGGCTGCGCAGATCGCCTGTGCCTTGAAGCAGCGCGTGCGGAAGCGGCAGCCGGATGGTGGGTTGAGCGGACTCGGCACGTCACCGGTCAGCACGATGCGCTCGCGCTTGCGCTCCTTCTCGGGATTGGCGAGCGGCACCGCCGACAGCAGCGCCTGCGTATAGGGATGCAGCGCCCTCGAATAGAGTTCGGCCGCGGGCGCGATCTCTACGATTTTGCCGAGATACATCACCGCGACCTGGTGCGAGATGTGGCGCACGACCGAAAGATCATGTGCGATGAACAGATAGGATGTGCCGAAGGACTGCTGAATGTCTTTAAGCAAATTGAGCACGCCAGCCTGCACCGAAACGTCGAGCGCCGAAACCGGTTCGTCGAGGATCACCACTTGCGGGTTGAGCGCAAGCGCGCGGGCGATGACCACGCGCTGGCGCTGGCCGCCGGACAGTTCATGCGGATAGCGCTTGCCGTGATCGGGATTGAGCCGCACGAGTTCGAGCAATTCGGCGACGCGCGCCCGGCGGTCGGCCGCCGACATGTCGCTCATGCGCAAAGGCTCGGCGATGTTGTCGGCAATGCGCATGCGCGGATGCAGCGACCCGTACGGATCCTGGAAGACCATCTGGATGTAGCGCCGCATCAGGCGCATGTCTTCGTGGTTGAGGGCGAGCAGGTTCTGGCCACGGAACCAGCTTTCGCCGCTGGTCGGCTCGATCAGC
>NZ_RZTC01000004.1:77160-107837 GCF_004023165.1 Mesorhizobium sp. M7A.F.Ca.MR.176.00.0.0
GCCGCATCAGGCAGCGTCCGAGGGTCGACTTGCCGCAACCGGATTCGCCGACGAGGCCCAGCGTTTCGCCCGGCGCCAAGTCAAAGGACACATCGGCCACCGCACGCACATGGGCAACCGCGCGGTCGAAGACGAGGCCGCCGCGAACCGGAAAATCCTTGACAAGATGGCGTACGGAAAGCGCTGCCGCCGGCTTGGTTTCGACTTGAATTTGCTCCACTGCGCTCATGGGGCCATGCTTCCACTGTCCAGTTCTGCCGCCGCCAGCGAGGCGCTATGGAAGGGCGGCAAGGTCGTCGCGAAATGGCAGGCCGAGAAGCGGCCGCCTATGTCGTGCAAAGGCGGATCCTCGGTCCGGCAGCGTGCCTCGGCATAGATGCAGCGCGGATGGAAGGCGCAGCCGCCCGGCAAGCGCCCAAGTGCGGGTGGCGAGCCATCGATCGAAAACAGCCGCTCGCGGCTTTCCTCGAGATTGGGGATCGAGGCAATGAGGCCGCGCGTATAGGGATGGCGCGGGTCGGCGAACAGCTCGGATACGCCAGCCTGTTCGACGACACGGCCGGAATAGACGACCGCGACGCGGTCGGCATGACCGGCGACGACGCCGAGATCATGGGTAATCAGCACCAGGCCAAGGCCGAGCCGCTCCTGCAACGAACGCAGCACTGCCAAAATCTGCGCCTGCACCGTGACATCGAGCGCCGTGGTCGGTTCGTCGGCGATTAGCAAATCGGGATCGTTGGCGACGGCCATGGCGATGACCGCGCGCTGGCGCATGCCGCCGGAGAATTCGTGTGGATACTGGTTGACCCGGCGTTCGGGCTGCGGGATCGCCACCAGATGGAGCAATTCCACCGCGCGCGCCATGGCCTGCTTGCGGGTGACGCGCTGATGCAGCCTGACCGCCTCGGCGATCTGGGCGCCGACAGTCATCACCGGATTCAACGAGGACAGCGGGTCTTGGAAGATCATGGCGATGCGCGCGCCCCTGATCTTGCGCATTTCGCGTGACGATTTGCCGACCAGTTCGTCGCCGTTGAAGCGGACCGAACCGGTGACGACCGCGTTCTTCGACGTCAGGCCGAGCGCGGCGAGCATGCCGACGGACTTGCCCGAGCCGGACTCCCCGACAATGCCGACCACTTCGCCCTTGGCGAGGTCGAGGTCGATGCCGCGCACCGCTTCGAACTGATCGCCTGCCCGCCGGAAGCCTACCCGCAGGCCGCGTATGGACAGCAGCGGCTCACCTTTGCCCGCCTTGTCGACTGCACCCGGCGGCGCTGTAGATATCTGTGCGCTCATCGCTTAATCCGACCTTGGATCGAGAATGTCGCGCAAGCCGTCGCCGATGAAGTTGAAGCCGAGCACGATGGTGAGGATGGCGACGCCCGGACCGAAGGCGATCCACCATTGGTAGAAATGGACGGCGCCATCCGAGATCATCGACCCCCATTCGGGGGTCGGCGGCGTGGCGCCGAGTCCGATGAAGCTGAGCGACGCGGCAAGCAGCACGACCTGGCCAAGATCCATGGTCGCGCTGATCAGCACTGGGGTCCAGCAAAGCGGCAATATGTGCGTGAACAGCACGCGGCGCGGCCTGGCGCCGGCGGCGATCGCCGCCTCGACATGCTCACGCTCCTTCACCTCCAGCACCTGCGCCCGCATCAGCCGGGCATAGACCGGCCACCAGACCAGAACCATGGCGATGGCGGCATTGCCGAGGCCCGGCCCAAGCGACGCCGCGACGGCCATAGCCAGCAGCATCGGCGGGAAGGACAGAGTGACGTCGACAAGCCGCATGATCGCCGCACCGGTCAGCCCGCCGACGAACCCGGAAATGGCACCGAGCAGCGAGCCGATCACCACAGCCGAGACGACGACCAGAACCGCGATCGGCAGCGAATGCGCCGCCCCGTGCAAGGTGCGGGCGAGAACATCGCGGCCGAGAGCATCGGTGCCCAGCCAGTGCGCCCAGCTCGGCGGCTGCAAGCGGCGCGCGACCATTTCGAGCGGATCGAACTGCACGATTAAGGCGGCGAAGACGGTCATGAACAGCCAGAACAGGATGACGACCGTGCCGATGACCAATGGCGCGGTCAGCCATTCGGGAACAGCGGCGGAATGGGATTTGGTTGTGACCGCCGACATCAGCTCAACCTCACGCGCGGATTGGCCACCACGTAGAGGATGTCTGTGATGAGGTTGGTGACCAGGAAGGCGAGGCCGCCGACGATGGTGACGCCGATGATCGCCGGGAAGTCGAGCGCGCGCGCCGCCTCGACGGCATAGGAGCCCATGCCCGGCCAGGAAAAGATGGTTTCTGTCAGCACCGCGCCGGTGATCAGATAGGCGAAGGAATAGCCGATGACGGTCAGGGTCGGCACCATGGTGTTGCGCAACGCATGGACGATGACGACGCGGAATTCGCTCGCGCCCTTGGCGCGCGCGGTGAGGACGAACTCGCGGCTCATCACATCAAGCATGTTGGCGCGCACCAGCCGCGATATGGTGCCGGAAACCGTCCAGCCGAGGACGAAGGCCGGCAGAAGCAGGTGCCGGAGCGCGTCCTTGAAGACGGTCCAGTCGCCAGCCAGAAGCGAATCGATGGTCAGGAAGCCGGTTATGCCGGGCGGCAATGCCAGGCGGGCATCGACCCTGCCCGGCCCCGGCAGCCAGTTCAGCATGACGGAGAAGATGAACAACAGGCCGAGTCCCGACCAGAACACCGGCAGCGACGAGCCGAACAAGGCGAAGAGCCGCGCACCATGGTCGATCAGGCTGTTGCGGAAATAGGCGGCCAGCACACCAAGCACGATGCCGAGCGTGGTGCCGAAGATCATCGCGGTGAAAACCAGTTCGAGCGTTGCCGGCAAGCGGTAGAGGATGTCGGTGCCGACATTGCGCTTGGTGATGAATGAGGTGCCAAGATCGCCGCTCAGCAGATTGCCAAGATATATCATATAGCGTTCCGGCAAAGGACGATCGAGACCCCAGCGCGCCTTGGCGGCGGCCACCACTTCGGGGTTGCTCATCTGCTGTTCGGCGACAATCGCGGTCAGCGGATCGCCCTTGGTCACCGTGGTGATCAGGAAGGCAATGGTGACGATGCCGAGCACCAGAAACGGCATGGCGATAAGCCGGCGCAAAATATAGCGAGACACGTGGCTACCTTCACAAGGACGGGCTTCGTAAGATGGCACAGGGCGCTGGGAGATGCCATCGAGGGAAGCATATTGACAGGGAGGGAAAGCGCCTGTCAAATATAAATGGAATTTAATTTCATTTTTGGGAAAGCGCCGGCGACACCGGCCCGACAGGCGGACGACGACGCCAGAAAGACCTCAGCGTGCGCAAGCGAGCCACCAGGGACGAGACGGAGCTTGAAGTCGAAGGCGCGCAGCTTTCGTCGTCGCTGGTGCGCGGGCTCGGCATCCTGCGCGCCTTCCGCCCGGGCGATGCCTCACTCGGCAATCAGGACATCATTGCCCGCACCGGCTTGCCCAAGGCCACGGTTTCGCGCATCACCTATACGCTAAGCGCGCTTGGCTATCTCCTCTACGACAAGGACCTCGGCCGCTATAGCCTGGGACCAGCCACCGTGGCGCTGGGCTATTCGGCACTGAGTTCCAGTGCGGTCGTCCACGTCGCCCGGCCGCTGATGCAACCGCTGGCCGATCTGACGGGGGCGGCGGTGGCGCTTGGCACCCGCGACAGCCTCAACATGGTCTATCTCGCCAACTGCCGGTCGGAGAGCCTTGTCACGCTGCGCCTCAACCCGGGCTCCTACCTGCCGATCTGGAAGACATCGATGGGGCTGGCCTATGCGGCGGCCCTTTCACCTGAGGAGCGCGCTCGCCTTGTGGAGGCTTTGCAGGAGGCCGAGCCGGACAGGGCGGCGATGATCGGGGCGGCGATCGACGATGCGATCGCCCAGTATGCAGACAAGGGCTATGTGACGTCGTTCGGCGCCTGGCACAGCTATATCCATGCGGTCGGCGTGCCGTTCCGTCCGAGTGACGGCTCGCCGCTGGTTGCCATCACCTGCGGCGGCATCGGCGAGATCATCACGGAAGAGCGCGCGCATGCCGAGATCGGACCGGCGCTGGTGGCGATGGTGAAGGCGCTGGGCAGAGAGCTCGAGGGAAATCCCGGGTAACGGGATTGGCCCAGACGATCGGCCTCGCATGCCGGCTTGAACTCGCCTGATGGGGACCGCACAGTCGCAGTCGATGGTATGGCGGTCGCGTGCCGTCATCGTCCATCGGGTTGGGATGATCGGGAAAATAGGATGCCGATGAATTTTACAGGGCGGTTCAGCGGTCGAGCGGCGGTGATCACCGGCGGCGCTTCAGGCATCGGTCTGGCAGTGGCTCAGAGGATTGTCGAAGAGGGCGGACGGGTTTCAGTCTGGGATCGCGATCCGGCTCAGATCGAACAGGCCAAAGCCACCCTTCCCGGCCTCCACGGTGTTGCCATCGACGTCGCCGATGCGGCCGGCGTGGAACGCGCCAAGCAGTCGGCGATCGAAGCGCTTGGCGGTGTCGACATCCTGGTCACCAGTGCGGCGATCACCGGGCCGAACATGACGACCTGGAACTATTCGACCGAGGATTGGCAGAAGGTCATCGACATCAACATCAACGGCGTCTTCTACTGCAACAAGGCGCTCGTGCCGCACATGCTCGAGCGCAACTATGGCCGCATCGTCAACATCGCCTCGATCGCCGGCAAGGAAGGCAATCCCAACGCTTCGGCCTACAGCACCTCGAAGGCCGCGGTGATCGGCCTGACCAAGTCGCTCGGCAAGGAACTGGCCAAGACCAAGGTGACGGTCAATTGCGTCACACCGGCGGCCGTGCGCACCGCTATCTTCAAGCAGATGAGCCAGGAGCACATCGACTTCATGCTGTCCAAGATACCGATGGCGCGCTTCGGCGAGGTCGAAGAGGTGGCGGCGCTGATCTGCTGGATTGCCTCGGAAGAGTGTTCGTTCACGACCGCCGCCGTGTTCGACGTTTCCGGCGGCCGCGCCACCTACTGAGGCAGGACGCATCTCAATTCCGCGTGACGACGCAACGAACGGGAGCGTAGGGGCGTATAGTCTCAGGCGTCGAATCGACGTTGACGCAACAAAGCTATACGGGAAAGCTATGACACGGCATGACAGTTCAGCGTGCGTGATGACCTGCCGGTGCGGGGCAACTGGTTGGCGGTTGACGGACGCTGCAGCCATCCGGCGGGAGCTTGCTTCCTTTGCTTAGAGCCGAGCCTGCCGCGCTGTCCGACGACGAGCTTCTGGACCGCTATCAGCGCGCCGCCTTCGACTATTTCCTCGAGAACGTGAACCCCGAAAACGGATTGGTCGCCGACACGTCGCGGCCGAATTCGCCGGCCAGCATCGCTGTCGTCGGCTTCGCGCTGTCCTGCTACCCGATCGGCGTCGAGCGCGGCTGGATGGCGCGCGATGCCGCCGCGAAGCTGACGCTGGCCGCGCTGCGTTTCTTCTCGACCAGCCGGCAAGGCAATAGCGACGACGTCACCGGCCACAAGGGTTTCTACTACCATTTCCTCGATATGCGGACCGGCCTGCGCGTCTGGCGCTGCGAACTGTCGATGGTGGATACGGCATTGCTGATATCGGGCATGCTGGTGGCGGGCGCCTATTTCTCCGGTGACGATGACGAGGAAGCCGAAATCCGCCAACTAGCAGAGGCGCTCTACCGGCGCGTCGACTGGCGGTGGGCACAAGGCTCAAGCCCGACCTTGCGACAAGGCTGGAAGCCGAAGAGCGGCTTTCTCCACTATGGCTGGGAGGGCTACAACGAAGCCACGATCCTCTACATCCTGTCGATGGCCTCGCCCGACAGCCCGACCTCGGACAACAGCTACGAGGGCTGGACGGCGACCTATCAGTGGGAAAACATCTACGGCTACGACGTGCTGTATGGCGGTCCGCTGTTCATGCACCAGTTCTCGCATGCCTGGATCGATTTCGCCGGCATCCGCGACGCCTTCATGCGCGAGAAGAACTCGGACTATTTCGAAAACAGCCGCCGCTCGACCTATCTGCACCGCGACTATGCACGCCACAACCCTTACGGCTATGGCGGCTACGACGAGAACCTTTGGGGTCTTTCGGCGGGCGACGGGCCAGGCGGTTTTCGCACCAGCGTGGAGCGACAGCGCCGGCGGTTTTCCGGCTATGCCGCGCGCGGCGCGCCGTTCGGGCCCGATGACGGGACGATCGCGCCTTGGTCCTATCCGGCATCACTGCCTTTCGCCCCGGAGATCTGCTTGGCGGCGTTGCGCCATCTCGGTGATCGCTACCCCGAGGTGATCGGTAATTTCCGACTGCCGAGCGGTTTCAACCCGACATTGGCGAACCGGCGTAAATTCGGGAGGCACGGCTGGGTGTCGGAAGGCCACTATGGGCTGGATCAAGGCATCGTGGTGATGATGATCGAGAACCATCGGTCAGGGTTGATCTGGAGACTGATGCGGTCAAATCAACACATCCGCAACGGCCTGCGCAAGGCCGGGTTCAATGGCGGCTGGCTGTCTCAGCCAGCAAGCCCGGCGTCGGGTGGCGGCGATGTCGCGTGACCGGACCAGGACTACCGCCTTTCCTGTCGATCACAACGACATTGAGCTGATCAAGGGCGCCCATCCGCCGCACTGGAAGAACCCGCAGCCGGACGATCCCTACAATATCGTGGTCATCGGTGCCGGGCCGGCTGGGCTGACCGCCGCCTACGAAGCGGCCGGCCTCGGCGCAAAGGTCGCGCTCATCGAGCGCAACCTGATCGGCGGAACTTGCGTCAATGTCGGTTGCATCCCGTCGAAGTCGATCATCCGCACCGCAAGGCTTTATGCCGACATGCGCGATGCCGAGAATTTCGGCGGCGACATGCCGGACCGTCTTCACGTCAACTTTCAGCGCGCCATGACGCGGATGCGGCAGATCCGGCAGCGGATCAGCCGCGCCGATGCCGCCGATAGCCTGGCTTCCGAAGGCATCGACCTTTATTTCGGCGAAGCGCGGTTTTCCGGAAGGGACACTGTCACGGTCGCCGGACAAATCTTGCGTTTCAGAAAGGCGCTGATCGCGACAGGCGCGCGCCCGAGGCTGCCGACGATCCCGGGGCTTGCCGACGCCGGCTATCTCAGCAACGAGACCATGTTCGATCTCACGGAGTGCCCGAAGCGGCTTCTGGTCATCGGCGGCGGACCGCTCGGTTGCGAGGCGGCGCAGGCCTTCTGCCTGCTGGGCGCGAAGGTCATCCAGGCGCAGCGCGAACCGATGTTCCTGCCCGGTGAGGAACGCGATGCCGCCCAGATCCTTTCGGATGCGCTGGCGCGCGAAGGTGTCGAGGTTCGCCTCAACACCGAGGTGGTGGCGATACGAACGGAAGGCGACAAGAAGCTCGCCGACCTGGTGTGCGACGACATCACGACGACGATTTCCGTCGATGAGATCATCACTGGCATCGGCCGATCGCCCAATGTCGACGGCCTCGACCTGGAAAACGCCGGGGTGGCTTACGATGCCGACGGTATCAAGGTGGACGACTGTCTCCTCACCACAAATCCGCGCATCTATGCGGCGGGCGATGTCTGCCTCGCCTACAAATTCACCCACACCGCCGAGGCGACAGCCCGCATGGTCGTACGCAATGCCCTGTTTCTCGGACGCAGGAAGCTGAGCGAACTGGTCATTCCGTGGTGCACCTATACCGATCCGGAGATCGCCCATGTCGGCCTCTATCCGGCGGAGGCGCGCCAGAACGGCATCCCAGTCAAGACCTATACAGTGCTGATGCACGATGTCGCCCGTGCGGTGATGGATGGCGAGGAGGAGGGTTTTGTCAAAATCCACGTCAGGGAGGGATCCGACCGCATCCTGGGCGCCACGGTCGTTGCCAGCCATGCCGGCGAGATGATCAATGCGGTGTCGCTGGCGATCAAATCGGGCATCGGATTGCGTGCGTTGGCCGACGTCATCCATCCATTCCCGACGCAGGCGCAAGGCATCAAGATGGCCGGCGACGCCTATCGGCGGACAAGGCTCACCTCATCGTGGAAGCGTCTGGCGGGCCGCTGGTTGGCGTGGTCAAGGCGATGGTGACAGCAGCCTGCCGCAACTGGTGCATCTGACAATCAGCGACGATGCGGCGCTTGACGAAAGCCTCGTTCGGCTGAACAAGTCGAAGCCGATTGTTATGGTTTGGGGCCGTCGCGCATGCCGTCTGGAATGAAGCCTACGGCGCAAAGCCCAGAGTGCCCGCTTTGAAACCCGCGGGCGCACAACCGCTCGACGCTGTCTCCGCGGCGAAAGCCGGGCGACGTGTGCTGGTTGTGTCCCACGATCCAGCCTTTCCGCCGATCTCCGGCGCGGATCTGCGGAACTACCGCAATGCTGAGTCTGCTGCGCAATTCGGCCCGGTCTGCCTGGTGTCTGTGCTGCCGCAGGCGACGGAAACAACCGATCCGTCGATCCGCACCGAAGCCTTGTCGATCAAGGGAGAGGCCCGCTCCGCCTCGATCGGGTGGTGGCGTATAAGGGCGGAGCGTCGCATCTCGCGCGTCGCCTTGACGCGGCTGGAGACACTGGTTCGGGACTTCCGCCCGGACACGGTGGTGATCGAGGGTATCGGCCTGTTCAAGCTGCTGCGGCCTTTGCGGGCACTGACGAAACAGCTCATCCTCGACATGCACAATGTCGAGTCCGACCTGGCGGGACAGCTGCGGCACGTCGATGCGAAGCGGGCTGCGGTGGCGACGATCAGCGAGGGCCTTGGCATCAGGCGTCTCGAGAGAAAGGCGCTTGCCCTTGTCGACAGGGTCTGGGTCTGCTCGAGCCAGGATCGAGAGCGGCTGATGGCACTTTGTCGGCACAAGTTGCCGATCGATGTCGTTCCAAACGGAATTCCGCACGCCGGGCACAGCCCCGAAACGCTGCCCGCCGAGCCCGTATCCGACGAAGGCTTTCCGGTGATCCTGTTCGTCGGCCATCTCGGCTATCCGCCAAACGTCGATGCCGTCCAGAGGTTAGCCGGCTCCATACTTCCGCGCATCCGACTGGCCTTGCCGACCGCGACACTGATTCTCGCCGGGCGCAACCCGACAACGGCCGTGCAAGCGCTGGCAGGATTGCCTGGCGTGGAGCTCGTCGAAGACCCCGGAGACATGGCGCCGCTTCTGTCGAGAGCGCATCTCACCATCATCCCGCTTGCGGCAGGCGGCGGCACCCGCATCAAGATTCTGGAGGCGATGGCGTGGGGCGTGCCGGTGATCGCCACGCCTCTGGCGGCCGAGGGCCTGGACCTGGTCGGCGGGGAGGAACTGCTGCTGTCGGATACCGATGAAGGACTTGCCGAGACGGCTGTCGGACTTTGCCTGGATGCCGACCGCAGGGCACGGCAGCGCATCTGCGCGCATCAAGCGGTTTGGGCAAGGTTCGGCCCAGAAGCCATCCGCAATGCCGTCCGCGGCGGGCTGGGGCTGGACGAGGCTGGCACATGATCCCTCCCTCCACCAGATATGGAGGAGCGACGTCGCTCCACATCGCTTGCAGGAGCTCCGCTTCGCACCGCGTCCAACCGGAATTTCGTGGCCTGCCCTATCGGGATGCGTGCTGAAGCTCTTGCCGAATGGGGCCGAGATAGGTTTGCGGATGCAAGCGTCGCCAAACATGGTCCCGGTCGGTCAGATGCGCGACCTGCTCTATCCAGCGTCTCGGCGCATCGGGGTCCCTCACCTCATGCCAGTCGTCGACGATAATGACAGGCAGGCCCTGGTAGAGCGGGTCGAGCGGCGAGGTCCTGGTGACGACGATGCAGCCGAGATAAAACAGCTCCCATGTCCTATGGCAGTCCAGGCCGTTGCCTTCGGTGGACAGCACGAGCGGGTATTGCGAGTACAGTTGCCAGATCGAGCGCTGCGAGACGCGTTTCGTCAGGAAATCGACGTGCGGACATCCGCCCAGGGCATCAAGCAGTTCCCGGCGCTGCCTCGAGCCATTGCTGATGCTGAAATCAGAGAACAGCCTGGGCGGACGGCGGTCCACATTATCCTGCCGGGCGCGTATGATTTCCAGTTGCTTCACAAGCCCTGCCGGCGTGGCAAGAGACCTAGGCGTGTGAAGATCGAGCCAGATCGGGAAAGGCTTCACCCTGGGGTGAGTGCCATCACAATTCTGGCTGTACCAGGAGACCAGGAAAGGGTTGGCGAGAAGCTGGTCGACGGTGTCCTTCGCCAAATCCGACGGCACCGAAGCATCCCCATCGGTCGTCAGCAGCGTGAATGGTGCCGTAATCGTCGGCAGCACGATCCTGACAAACGTGTCGAGGTCGCAGGTTTGCGCATCCCTGGACAAGGTGCTCAGGCGCAGCCAGACGATGCCATGCGCGCCGCTGTAATGTTGGCGGAAAAATGCCTCGCTCTGCGTAGATGCAGTTGGCGCGTTGCGATACCAGCGCGGCCCGGCGAAATCGCAGAAATGCCCGATGCCCTGCGACCACAGCACGGGCGGAACGCCAAGAAACCTTAGCGCCCTGGAGTAGACGGCTCTTTTGACAGCCCTTCGAAACCTGCCCATCGGCAACTCCTAGCGCGGATGCCAATAGCGTTGCAACGTCCTGCCTTGCACCGCCTTGAGCCGAACCAGGGGCCAAAAATTTCGAACCGTCTGGCGGCATCGCAACTGGCTGACGATCTCGCCGGCTGCAGTGCCGCTGCCAACCCCCCGGCTCGGCCGGAGGCACACGGCGGTCTACAGACTTGATTGTGGCAAAGGTCGAAGTGCTTGCGGTTCAGCGCAAGACCGCACTTCTCAATCGTGCAATTCCCGCGATATCGGCGGACCGAGGGAGAAATCCGAGAACGTTACCTCAAAGCCTTCGCGTTGCGGCGAACAGCACATCATGCCGATATCGACCGTCTTCGAGGTCGGGAAATAGGCAAGCCGCACAGGCTTCCAGTGGCTGTCGGAAGCGTCGAGGTACTGGACGCGGATCGCCTCGGCGTGACGGGTCAACCGGATCCTGACGCCGTTCGGATCGGCATGAATGGCGACCAGCGACCAGTCTGACGTGTCGTTGGTGACGACGACGGAGAAATAGGCAAGGCCGTCGGTGTACTCGATACCGGCCTTGATCCAGTGCGTTTCGCTGAGCCGGACCATCAGCCCGGCCTGATCATAGAGGACCTCGTAGTCGCCCTTGACCGTGACTTCGGCGCTGAAATCGCCCTCGACAGGCCGGTGCAGGAAGTGGCCGTTGTCGCGCCAGAAACCGTAGAAGGTCTCGCGCCAGAAATCGGTCTCCTTGCCGGTGCGCACACGAACGCTATCGCCCTCGATGGCGTGGTGCGGCGGCGGGTTAAGCCAGGTCAGATCTTGCACTGTCATCCTTTCGCGCCGCTCCAATCCAGATGTGCATGGCGGTGTTGCCGGCATGGTCGGCAGTGACCGATCAGTCAGGCTGATCGGTCGACGGCCGATCAGCCTGCGAACGTATAGGCCGTCTTCACCGTGGTGTAGAACTCCGCCGCATAGTGGCCCTGCTCGCGCGGCCCATAGCTCGAGCCCTTGCGGCCGCCGAAGGGAACATGGAAATCGACACCCGCCGTCGGCAGGTTGACCATCACCATTCCGGCCTCCGAATTGCGCTTGAAGTGCGTGGCATGCTTGAGGCTCGAGGTGCAGATGCCGGAGGTCAAGCCGAAGGGCGTGTCGTTGGCGACGGAAAGCGCCTCGTCATAGTCCTTGACGCGAATGACGCTGGCGACAGGTCCGAAAATCTCCTCGCGCGAACTGCGCATGGCATTGGTGGCCTCGGTGAGCAATGCCGGCTGCAGGTAGAAGCCTGGCGTCTTGCGGTCGAGCCGCTCGCCGCCGAAGGCGAGCGTGGCACCTTCCCTGACGCCGATGGCGATATAGTCCTCGTCCTGCTTCAGCTGCGTCGCGTCGACGACAGGACCGATCTGGGTCTGCGCGTCGAGCGCATCGCCGATGACCAGTTTGCTCATGCGGTCCTTGAGGGCATCGACGAAACGGTCGTGAATGCCGTCAGCCACAATCAGCCTGGATGACGCGGTGCAGCGCTGGCCGGTCGAGAAGAAGGCGCCATTGAGCGCGCAATCGACGGCGATCGCAAGATCGGCATCGTCGAGCACGACCAGAGGGTTCTTGCCGCCCATTTCAAGCTGGAACTTGCGCATGTGTTCGATGCTTGCCGCGGCAACGCGCTTGCCGGTACCGACCGAGCCGGTGAAGCTGATGGCGTTGACGTCGGGACTGTCGAGCATCGCCTGACCGACGACCGAACCCTTGCCCATGACGAGATTGAGCACGCCCTTTGGCAGGCCGGCGCGATGCAGGATGTCGACAATGGTCCAGGCGCTCTCGGGAACCAGCTCCGCCGGCTTGAAGACGACGGTGTTGCCGTGGGTTAATGCCGGAGCGATCTTCCAGGCCGGAATGGCGATCGGAAAATTCCACGGCGTGATGATGCCGACCACGCCGACCGCCTCGCGCGTCATCTCGACGCCGACGCCCGGTCGCACACTCGGCACGACCTCTCCGGTTAAACGCAACGTTTCGCCGGCAAAGAAATCGAAAATCTGGGCGGCGCGAATGGTCTCGCCTATGCCTTCGGCCAGCGTCTTGCCTTCCTCACGCGCGAGATTGCGGCCAATCTCGTCCTTGCGCGCCAGAATCTCGTCGGAGGCCTTTTTCAGCACTGCGTGACGCGCCAGCGGACCGGAACGGGACCAAGCCGGGAACGCTGCCTTGGCCGCGGCGATCGCCTGCTTGGCCTGTTCGACACCCGCCGAGGCATAATCGCCGACGATGTCACCGGTATCCGAGGGGTTGATGTTGCGCGAACCGGCCTCGCCGACCCATTCGCCATCGATGAGGTTCTTTCGAAACAGCGTCATATCGTGTGTTCCTGCTTGTTGGCCGCGCGGGCATCTGTCTGAACTGGTATTTGCCAGACAATTGCCTCGCGGGAAAGCAAACAGTGAACCAGCAGCCGCGACAAAAATCCCCCCGCTTGCGCCGCGCGGATGGCGGGTGACGACATTGCCTCATCGAGCTTCGATGCGGCCAACATCCATGGTGCGTCGTCCGGCTTGGGCCGATTTCCTCTATACACTTCTGTCCATAGCCTTGATTTGCCTGAGGCAGCATGTCATGCGTCGTGCCGATGGCAGCTCTCGAAACGACGATTCAGCGCGCCGGCGCCACCGGCAATATCAAGGCCACTCGCGAAGACTGGCTGAAGCTTGCGCTCGAAACGTTGATCTCTGACGGTGTCGAACGCGTCCGCGTGCTGACACTTGGACAGAAGCTCGATGTGTCGCGTTCCAGCTTCTACTGGTATTTCAAGAGCCGGCAGGATCTGCTCGACCAGCTGCTGGATTACTGGCGGCAGACCAACACCAAATTCATCGTCGAACGCGCCAGGCGGCCATCCGCCACCGTCATTCGCGGGGTGATGAGCATTTTCGAATGCTGGGTGGACGAAAGGCTGTTCGATCCACAGCTGGATTTCGCGATCAGGGCCTGGGCCCGCCGCTCGCCCGCCATCCGGCGCGCCCTCGACGAGGCCGACGAGGAGCGTGTCAACGCCATCCGCGACATGTTCATGCGCCACGGCTATGAGGAAGAAGACGCGTTCGTGCGAGCCCGCGTGCTGTACTTCATGCAGATCGGCTATTACTCGCTTGAGCTCAACGAGCCGATGAGCAGCCGCCTGCCTCACGTCGCCGGCTATCTGCGCAGCTTCACCGGCCAGGAGCCTCCGGCGGAGGATGTCGAAGACTTCTCGCGCTATGTCGAGAAGACGCTTTCGCGCAACCGATAGTAAGGCCCGCTCGGCCGCCGCGGCCTGACGATTTCGCTTAGCGCATCCCAATAGCAAGCACGTTTGCTGCCGACAGCAGCAGAGGAGCCCCTCTGCTGCATCGGCGCAGAGCGGAGTCATGGGCCGCTCATTCCATCGCCTTTCCAAGCTCTAGACACATATGTACAATACCGATAGGGTTCGCCCCACTGAATGGGTGGAGTGCGACAGGATGAAATCCCAATACAGGGCGATCGTCATCGGCGGCGGCGTAGTTGGAGCCTCGGTGCTCTATCACCTGGCGAAGTTCGGCTGGAACGACGTCGCGCTGATCGAACGCGAGGTACTGACAGCGGGATCGAGCTGGCATGCGGCCGGCGGGTTCCATGCGCTGAACGCCGATCCCAACATCGCCGCCCTGCAGGCCTACACGATCGACCTGCTCTCCGAAGTCGAGAAGGAATCGGGCCAGAGCATCGGCATGCACATGACCGGCGGCATCTCGGTCGCCTCGGCGCCGGAGCGCTGGGAATGGCTCAAGGCCTCCTACCGCATCTTCCAGACCATGGGCATCGACGATGTCCATCTGGTCGGTGTCGATGAGATCAAGCAGCGCTGCCCGATCCTCAACACCGACGGCATGCTGGGAGGCCTCTATGCCGCGCGCGAGGGCCATATCGATCCCTCGGGCGTCGTGCACGCCTATGCCAAGGCAGCCAGGCTGCGCGGCGCCGACATCATCGAGCACAACCGGGTGCTGAAGCTCAACCGCCGCGCCGATGGCGGCTGGGACGTGGTCACCGAGAAGGGCACGGTGATTGCCGAGCACGTCGTCAATGCCGGCGGACTGTGGGCCAAGCAGGTTGGCAGGATGGCCGGCATCGACCTGCCGGTATCGCCGATGGAGCACCATTATCTGGTCACCGAGGCATTGCCCGAAATCCAGGTACTGGACAAGGAATTGCCGCTGATCGTCGATCTCGAAGGCTTCACCTACATGCGCCAGGAGCAGAAAGGCCTGCTACTGGGTATCTATGAGGTCAACCACAAGCACTGGAACATGGACGGGGCGCCCTGGGACTACGGCATCGAATTGATCCAGGAAGACACCGACCGCATAGCCGACGAACTGGCGCTCGGCTTCAGCCGTTACCCCTGCCTGGAGACAGCTGGCATCAAACGCTGGGTGAACGGGGCCTTCACCTTCTCGCCGGATGGCAATCCGCTGGTCGGCCCGGTGCGCGGCGTGCCCAATTACTGGGTGGCGTGCGGCGTCATGGCCGGTTTCCTGCAAGGCGGCGGCGTCGGCAGAAGTCGCTGGCCGAATGGATGATCCATGGCGAGCCGGAAGCCGATGTCTACGGCATGGACATCGCCCGCTATGGCGACTTCGCCTCCAACCGCGAATACATCAGGCAGACCACCGGGCAGTTCTATTCGCGCCGCTTCGTCATGAGCTATCCCAACGAGCAGCTGCCGGCGGGACGGCCCTTGAAAACGGCCGGCGCGCATGACGCGATGGATGCCGCCGGCGCGCGCTGGGGCAATTCATGGGGCATGGAAGTGCCGCTCTATTTCGCGCAGCAAGGCTTCGTCGAGATACCGACGCTGAAGCGCTCCAACGCCTTCGACATTGTCGCACAGGAATGCCGCAAGGTGCGCGAAGGTGTCGGGCTGCTCGATATATCAGCCTTCTCGCGTTACGAAATCGCCGGGCCGCAGGCCGAAGCCTGGCTCGACCGGCTGCTCGCCTGTGCGCTGCCCAGGCCGGGTCGCGCAAAACTCGCGCCGATGCTGGGTGAAAACGGCAAGCTCAAGGGCGACCTCACCGTCTTCAACTGGGGCGATGGCTCCTGGTGGATCATGGGATCCTACTATTTGCGACAGTGGCATATGCGCTGGTTCGAGCAGCATATGAGCGACGGCGTCACCGTCCGAGACATTTCGGACGCCATTGTTGGTTTCTCGCTCGCCGGTCCCAATGCGCGAATGCTACTTGAGCGCCTCACACATCAGGACGTTTCGCACCAGGCGTTCGGCTTTCTCGCCTGCAGGACGTTCGATGTCGGACTGGTGCGGGCGAAGGTCGGACGACTGTCGGTCATCGGCGAACTCGGCTACGAGATTCATTGCCGGGCCAATGAGCACATGGGCCTGCGCCGCGCGCTACTTGCCGCAGGCAGCGATCTGGGAGTCACCGAATACGGCTTCAGCGCGGTCAATTCGCTGCGGCTCGAAAAGAGCTTTGGCATCTGGTCGCGCGAATTCACGCAGGACTATACGCCTGATGAGACCGGCATGGACCGCTGGGTCGCCTTCGACAAGGGCGATTTCATCGGCCGCGAGGCGGCCCTGAAAGAGCAGAAGGCTCCATCGAGGCGCACGCTGGTGACGCTCGAAATCGACGCGGCGGATGCCGATGCCAGCGGCTACGAGCCGGTCTGGAACAGAGGCAGGCTGGCCGGCTTCGTCACCTCCGGCGGCTATGGCCATACGGTCGGCAAGAGCCTCGCCATGGCGCTGGTCGAGCGCGAAGCGGCCGATATCGATACGCCGTTGACAACCCACATCGTCGGCGTCGAAAGAGATGCGCGCGTCATCGGTTCGTCGCCATATGATCCACTGGGCAAGGCGATGCGGGCATGACCGATCGAACCGATGACGTCGGTGCGAAAGACCATTCGATGATCCACATTTCTTTCCGAACATCAGGCCTGTCCGGCACGTCATGACCACACGCTATTCCGCCCTGTCGCTGTTCAAGGAGGGCCTGGCTGGCCAGACCGGCTGGCAACCGGCCTGGCGATCGCCCGAGCCGAAGCCGTCCTACGACGCCATCGTCATCGGCGGCGGCGGCCATGGGCTGGCGACGGCCTATTACCTGGCAAAGAATCACAACATCACCAGGGTGGCCGTGCTGGAAAAAGGCTGGATCGGCGGCGGCAACACAGGGCGCAACACCACTGTGGTACGCTCCAACTACTATTATCCCGAAAGTGTCGAACTCTACGGGCTGGCGCACCAGCTCTATGAGGGATTGTCGAAAGACCTGAACTACAACGTCATGCTGTCGCAGCGCGGCATGGTCAATCTGTGCCACTCGACTGCCGAGATGGAGATCGGGGCGCGCACCGTCAACGCCATGCAGATCAACGGCATCGATGCCGAGCTGTTTTCACCTGACGATGTGCGCCGGGTGGCGCCGATCTATAATTTCTCAGCCGATGCGCGCTTCCCGGTGTTCGGCGGCATCTGGCAAGGCAGGGCCGGTACGGCGCGCCATGACGCCGTCGCCTGGGGCTACGCGCGGGCGGCGAGCCGGCTCGGCGTCGATATCATCCAGAACTGCGAGATCACCGATTTCATCGTCGAGGGCGGCCGCTGCCGCGGCGTCCAGACTTCGCGGGGCGCGATCCGTGCCGAGCGTATCGGCATGGCGGTGGCCGGGCATTCCTCGGTGCTGGCGGCCAAGGCCGGCTTCCGGCTTCCGATCAATTCCTATGCGCTGCAAGCCTGCGTGTCCGAACCGGTCAAGCCGATCCTCGACACGGTGGTGCTGTCGCCCGGCTGCGGCGTCTATGTCAGCCAGTCGGACAAGGGCGAGATCGTCATCGGCGGCGGCCTCGACCGCATCCCTTCCTATGCGCAGCGCGGCAATTTGCCGACGCTGGAGGCGGTGATTGCCGGCGTGCTGGAGATGTTCCCGATCTTTGGCCAGCTCAAGCTGATGCGGCAATGGGCAGGTATCGTCGACGTGGTGCCGGATTCCTCGCCGATCATCGGCGAATCGCCGCTGCCCGGCCTGTTCCTCAATTGCGGCTGGGGCACGGGCGGCTTCAAGGCCATTCCCGCCGGTGGCACGCTGCTGGCGCAATTGCTAGCGTCAGGCAAACACAACGACATCAGCCGCCCCTTCGATCTCGATCGCTTCGCCACCGGCCGGCTGATCGACGAAGCGGCCGGCTCCGGCATCGCGCATTAGAGGTTTGCCATGCAGCTCTTTCCTTGCCCATTCTGCGGCCCGCGCGACGAAACCGAATTCCACTATGGCGGCGATGCCGGCAATGTCAGGCCGGATGGCATCGACGTGCCGACCGATCGCTGGGCTGGCTACCTCTATCTGCGCGGCAACCCGAAAGGCACGGCGCGCGAGATCTGGGTCCACATGATTTGCGGCGAGTTCTTCGTCATGGAGCGGGACACCGTCACCCACAAGGTGCTGTCTTCGGCCGCTCTCGACGGGGAGCATGCCGCGTGACCGCCTCACGTCTTGCCACCGGCGGCAGCGCCATCGACCGCTCGCGCCCGATCCGCTTCAGCTTCGACGGAACCATCGTGCAGGGCTTTGCCGGCGACACCATCGCCTCGGCGCTGCTGGCGGATGACGTCGCGGTCGTCGGCCGCAGCTTCAAATACCACCGGCCGCGCGGCATCTGGGGCGCCGGCGTCGAGGAGCCGAATGCGCTGGTCGATCTCGGCGGCCCGCGGACGATGCCGAACACCCGCGCCACGACCGAGCCGGCGCGCGACGGACTGGTGGCGAAAAGCGTCAACGCCACGCCCAGCGCACTGGCCGACCGCAACGCCTTCCTGGACCGTTTTGCGCGCTTCATCCCGGCCGCGTTCTACTACAAGACCTTCATGTGGCCGGACTGGCACAGGTTCGAGCCGCGCATCCGCGCCATGGCGGGGCTGGGCACGGTCGATGCTGACTGGACCTCGCCCGGCATGGCCGACCAGATCAACCATCATTGCGACGTGCTGGTGGTGGGCGCGGGGCCGGCAGGGCTGGCGGCGGCAAGACTGGCGTCCGGTGCTGGCCTGACCGTCACACTGGTCGACGACCAGCAGAGCCCTGGCGGATCGCTCGGCCATCGTGCCGCGGAGATCGACGGCAAGCCGGCGGCCGTATGGGTCAAGGAGACGATTGCCGAGCTTGCCGCTGGCGGTCACCTCATCCTGCCTTCGACCACCGCCTTCGGCATTTACGACCACAATCTGGTCGGGCTGAATCAACGCCATTTCGACGGCCGGCCGGATACGCTGTGGCGGGTCAGGCCGCGCCAGATCGTGCTGGCGGCCGGCGCCATCGAGCGGCCGCTGCCTTTCGCCAACAACGATCTGCCGGGCATCATGTCGGCGGATGCGGCGTTCGCCTATCTCCGGCGCCACGCTGTGCTGGTCGGCCGCCGCATCATCGTCGCCACCAACAATGACAGCGCCTATGAGGTGGCGGGGGCGCTTGCCGAGGCCGGCGCCGAAGTCAGGCTTGTCGACATCCGGCGCAACGGCACGCCTGCCGCGCCGGCCAATGTCCGGTTGATCAAAGGGCGTTCTCTCGCATCCGCCAGCGGCAGACTGCGCGTCGACGGCGTGACGCTCGACGACGGCACGAGGTTCGATGCCGATTGCGTCCTGGTCTCCGGCGGGTGGACGCCGACCATCCATCTCTTCGGCCAGGCCAAGGGCAAGCTCGCCTGGAGCGATGCGCGCGCCGCCTTCCTGCCAGGCGATCCGGTCGATGGTATCTCCGTGGTTGGCGCCGCAGCCGGCGCGGTCTCCTTGTCGGAGGTGTTTGCTGGCGTGGGAAAGGCATTCGCCGGCAAGGAGAACTCGGCAACACCACGCAGCACCGGGCCGGAGGCGACGGGCGGCATAGTCGCGGCATGGCCAATACCGGGCTCTAAGGGGCGCATCTGGATCGATTACCAGAACGACGTGACGGTGAAGGACGTCGAACTGGCGGCGCGCGAAAACTTCGTCTCGGTCGAACATCTGAAGCGCTACACCACGCTCGGCATGGCGACCGACCAGGGCAAGACCTCCAACCTGCCCGGCCTGGCGCTGATGGCCGGTATCACCGGGCGTACGGTGCCGGAGGTCGGCACCACCACCTATCGTCCGCCGTTCACGCCGGTGCCGCTGGCAAGCTTTGCCGGCGCGCGCGTCGGCGAATTGATGGCGCCGGTGCGCCGGCTGCCGCTCGAAAATGTCCACCGTTCCAGTGGCGCCGTTTTCCAGGAATATGGCGGCTGGCTGCGCCCGGCTCACTATGGCGGCAACGGGGACGCGGAACGTTCGATCGCGGACGAGGCGCGCCGTGCCCGCCACTCGGTCGCGCTGTTCGATGGTTCGACCCTCGGGAAGATCGAGGTGATCGGGCCGCAGGCGGCCGCGTTCGTCGATTTCCTCTACTACAACACCATGTCGACGCTGAAGCCGGGCCGCTGCCGCTATGGCTTCATGCTGTCGGAGAACGGCGTGGTCTTCGACGACGGCGTTCTGGTCCGACTGGACGAGCATCGCTTCGTCGTCTCGTGCTCGTCCTCGCATGTCACTTTGGTGCATGCGCGGCTGGAGGAATGGCGCCAGGACCGCTTCGGGCGCGGCGCCGTCTACATCCACAACGCCACATCGGACATGGCGACGCTGACAGTTTCAGGACCGAACGCCCGAAAACTGCTCGAAGCGCTGGATCTCGGTCTCTCGCTCGGCGACGCCGATCTTCCGCATATGGCGATCGGTCATGGAACCTACGCCGGCAACGAAGTCCGCATTGCCCGCGTCAGCTTCACCGGCGACAGGAGCTACGAGATTTCGATCCGGGCCGATCGCGCCGAGCCGTTATGGGCGCATCTGCGCGAGGCCGGCCAGGCGCTCGAGGCCGTCGTCATCGGACTCGAGGCGCTGATGATCCTGCGGGCCGAGAAAGGCTTTATCGTCATCGGCAAGGACACTGACGGCACCACGCTGCCGCATGATCTCGGCGTCGACGGTCCGCGCGTCAAGCGCCAGACCGAGTTCGTAGGCCGCCGCTCGCTGTTCACAGAGGAGGCCTCGCGTGACAACCGCATGCAGCTTGTCGGACTAGCGGTGCCGCAAGGCGAAGCGCCGCTGGCCACCGGTGCGCATGGCATCAAACGGATCGACGGCGGATTGCACAGCCAGGGCTTTGTCACCTCGAGCTACCAGAGCCCGACGCTTGGCCGCGCCGTGGCGCTTGGCCTGATCGAGCGCGGCGCGGCGCGTCACGGCGAAACGATCGAAATCCAGCATCTCGGCAAGATCAGCAAGGCGACAATTACCGCCCCTTGCGCCTTTGACCCGGCAGGAGACCGGCTGCATGCGTGATCTCGCGGAAAAATGGTCTGTTGCACCGGACTGGCAGAGCGCGGCCATCACCACGCCGGGCCTTGCGATACGAGCCGTCCTCGACCTCAACCAGTTGATGGTCAGCGGCGACCTCGACGCGTGGACACGGGCTTCCAGCATCGGCGGGACTGGCGTGGGTGCCTTTGGTATCGCACAGGGCGACCGCTACGCGGCGCGGCTGGCGCGCGACCGGTTGCTCGTCGTATCGAAGAGCCCGCTCGCCATCGCCACGGGCTGGCATGCAGACGGGTTCGCGGTGACGGCGATCAGCGCTGGGTTGCAAATATTCGAGGCCGAGGGCATGGCGCTCGACGCTTTCATCGCGCGTGGAACGACGCTCGATCCCGCGAAGCCAAGTGCCAGTGCAGCACTTTCCTTCGCCGGCATCAGCGCCGTCGTCTATCGTCTTGACGGCAAGCTGCGCATCCATGTCGACCGCGGCCTTGCCACTTATCTCTGGACATGGATGGAAACGGCCGCCGGCAACATCGCGACCGGATCAGCCGACTAACCGGCGACACGTCAGAGCGTGAACGACCAAAACAGGCAGGCCAGCGTCGCGGCGGCAAAGACCACGAAGAACAGGCTGCGCAGCAGCACATTGCGGCGCAGCTCGTTCATGACGAAGTGACAACCGACGATCGCCGCGGCAAACAGGAACCGCCAGTTCAGCAGCGCCCACACGGCGCTGCCCTGCCCGAACGCCCATCTGGCGACCAGACAGCCGACGATGGTCGCAAACAGCGCGATCACGGTCCAGAAAAGGGCGTCGGCGGCATGGGTCAGGACGATGCCGGCCGCCCTGATCGGCAGGATCATCATCAGCATCGCGCTGAAGAAATAGACAGCGGCAATCGGGATGAACACGCCGGCGTCGGCAATGCCGTCAAGGCGCCTGACGCCGATCGCGCCATAGGGATAGCCGTGCCTGGCCACAGCCAGGCTCAACGCCATGAGCAAGGCGGTCAGCACGGCGACCAGTGCGAAGGATGTGAGGGCTTTGCTCATGACGTTCCTGTCCCAGACGAATCAGACAGGAACGTTTTTAGCGGGCGGTCGTAAATTGCGGGTAAGCGAGGGCGCTGCCCTCGCCTGTTTCGATCGCAATCTGGTGACAAAGCCTATTCAGCGGCGATCCTGCCGGCCGAGCGGTTGGCCAGCACGAAGCCGACCTCGTCAACCGCCTGTGCCGCACGCTTCAGGATCGCCTCGGAGCGCAGCACACCGTCGGTGAAATCCTTGTCGGTGGCGTAGACGGCGGTCGGCAGCGCGAAAGCCTCGAAGAAGCCGAACAGCGGCCGCAGCTGATGCTCGACGATCAAGGCATGGCGCTCGCCACCGCCGGTCGCCGTCAACACGATGGGCTTCCCCCGCAGCGCTGCCGGATCGATCAGATCGAAGAAATGCTTGAACAGGCCGGTATAGCTGCCCTTGTAGGTCGGCGAGCCGACGACGAGCACGTCGGCGGCGAGGATTTGTTCCAGGATCGCGCGCGCCTGGCCGTCGAGATCGCGGGCCCATTTCGCCGTGCCCAGCGACGGGCCGAGATCCTCGATATCATAGGTGCTCGCCGATAGGCCGTGGCTGGCGGCGATGTCCCTGGTGACCAGGTCGACGAAGGCGCGCGTCTTTGACGGCCTGGTGATGTTGCCGGAAAAGCCGACGACTGTTGGATTTGACATGGCAGTGGGCCTCTTGGATGGTCGAAGGTTTGACGTGGCAGGCCGCCCGCCCGCCGGTGGGAATCAGCTCCAGGCGTGCAGCGGCGGATTTTCGCCGTTGAGGAAATATTTGCCGAGGATGGAATATTTCCAGCGCACCGGATCGTGCAGCGTGTGCGTGCGCGCGTTGCGCCAATGCCGGTCGAGATTGTATTCGGCCAGCGTCGAGCGGGTTCCCGCAAGTTCGAACAGCCTGTTGGTTGCGGCAATGGCGATCTCGGTCGACAGGATTTTTGCCTCGGCGGTGACGATCTGGGCATGCGCGACGGTCTCGGCGGTCGGATCGATCACTGCCCGGTCGATCGCATGACCGGCCTTTTCGAGCAGCGCCTGCGCCGCGTGCAGGCGCAGCGTCAGGTCGCCGATGGCCTGAATGGTGTAGGGATCGTCCCAGGCATTGTCGACGCCGCTGTCGATCCAGGCGCGGCTTTTGGTCCTGACGAAATCGACGGTCTCGTCGATCGCCGCCTGGGCGATGCCGGTGTCGACCGCCACCTGGATGATCTGGAAGATGGCGCCGTCGGCGGTCGGCCTGTCGTAGCCCTTGTAGCCGGGTACCAGATGGGTCTTCGGCACCTTGACGTTGTCGATGATAACGGTGCCGGACAGCGTCGTGCGCTGGCCGAAGCTCGACCAGTCGTCGATGACCGTCAGCCCGGGTGCGGCACGGTCGGCGATCGCATACCAGGCGCGGCCCTCGTCATCGAGCGCCACGATCGGCACGAGATGGGCAAGCAGCGCGCCGGACGAATAGAATTTGCGGCCGTTGACAACCACATGATCGCCGGCATCGGTGAAGCGGGTCTCAAAATCGGCGGCGCGCTTGGAGCCGAACTCGGAAAAGGCGTTGCCGAACCGCGTGCCTTTCAACGCTTCGGCAAACAGCAGCTTCTGCTGGTCCGCGTCGGACACGGTGCGAATGGCGGCGACAACACCGAGATGGTTCTGCGCAACCTGGCCGATCGAGGAATCCGCCGCCGAGATGATCTCGATTACCTTCGCCAACGTCGCATAGGACACCTCCGGCCCACCGAATGCCTTGGGTACATTGATCGACCACAGGCCGCTTTGCGAAAAGGCATCGAGTTCGGCGACCGGCCAGATCCGCTCGCGGTCGCGCTGGGAGGAGTCCTTCACGAATTCGGCGGCGAGTGCGTGGGCAATCGCAATCGCCTCGGCATCATCCTTGATGATGTGCGCTGGGGCGGTCGGCCTTGCGACTGGCGGCACGGCGGCGGAAGCCTTGTCGGTTTTGACGGTCGAAACGGTCATTTCACTGCTCCTTGGGATTTTGGCTCAGGCAACGGCGTGGAGATGGGCGGGCCTGGTGGCGGGTGACACCTGTTGCCCGGGGGTTGATTGACCGAGATAGAAGGCCCTGATGTCCTCGCGCTGGCGAAGCTCGGCGGCTGCTCCGGCGAGAACGGAAACGCCGTTCTCCAGCACCGTGGCATGGTCGGCATATCGCAGCGCCACCGCCGAGTTCTGCTCGGCGACCAGGATGGATAGGCCGGTCTCGCGGTTGAGTTTTCTCAAGCTCTGGAAGATGTCCTGGACGATGATTGGTGCGAGCCCCATCGACGGTTCGTCGAGAACCAGCAAACGCGGTCGCGACATCAGCGCCCGGCCGATGGCGGTCATCTGCTGTTCACCGCCGGAGGTCAGGCCGGACAATGTCCGGCGCTTCTCCCTGAGGCGCGGGAAATAGCCGTAGATCCGCTCGAGGTCTTGATTGATCTCGGCGCGGCTCCCGCTGCGGCCGATGCCGCCGGCGATCAGATTCTCCTCGACGGTGAGGCTTTTGAAGCAGTGGCGACCTTCCAGCACCTGAACCAGCCCGGCGCCCACCAGGTCACCCGGTTTGCGGCGCGAGACATCGGACCCTTCATAGCGGATGGTGCCGGCATTGACCTGCCCGCGTTCGGCCGGCAGCAGATTGGAGACGGCCTTCAGCGTCGTGGTCTTGCCGGCGCCATTGGCACCGAGCAATGCCAGTATCTGGCCGCGCCTGAGCTCGAAGCTGACGCCATGCAGCGCCGTGACGGCGTGGTTGTAGGTGGCATGGACCGCGTCCATGGCAAGAATGACGTCATCGTTCGGCATAGGCTGTTCTTTCACGGTTCGGAAACCGAAAGAGGCCGGGGCGCCACGGAAACTTGGTCCGCGACGCCCGGCACTGACTGATCAGTTGGTGGTCACAGCATTGGCATCGTCGGCGGTGCGCAGCTTGATGCCCTTCTCGGCGGCGTAGGCCTCGGCGGACTTCTCGATGATCGGCCGCAGCAACGCCCAGTCCGGCGCGATCCAGTCGGAGACGACGTTCCACTTCTTGCCGTCCCACTGCTGGAAGGTCACGTAGCCTTCGCCTTCATGGTTGTCCCAGCTGACATTGATCGAATGGAACAGGTCCTTGGCGCCAAGCGCCTCGACCTTGGCCGGATCGAGCTTGAGATGCTCGAAGCCCCAGCGGACCTCGTCGCCGGTCAGCGTGCGGTGGCCGAACTTCTCCTGCGCAACCCGGATCGCCTCGACATTGAGGATGCCGTTGACGATGCCGAGATTGTGGTAGACCGAGCCGATGCGCGCCTTGTCTTCAAGGTTACCCTTGCCGGCGCCATAGACCGTCTTCACGATCTCCTGCACCACCGGGTAGGAGTTGCCGGAAGCCTGCGTGGTGATGGCGGTGTAGCCCTTGGCGGCGTCGCCGGCGGGGATCACGTCCTCTTCGGAATTCGACCAGACATTGCCGACGATATGGTCGACGGGGAAGCCGACCTTGACCGCCGTCTTCAGCGCCACCGGGTTCATCACGCCCCAGCCGCGCAGGACGACGAAATCCGGCTTGGCGCGACGGATGGTCAGCCACTGCGACTGCTGCTCGTTGCCGGGATGCGGCACCTCGATCTGCTGCACGGTGAAGCCGTATTTCTGCGCCAGCAATTCATAGATCGGGATGGTTTCCTTGCCGTAGGGCGACCCATGATAGAGCACGACGATCTTCTTGCCCTTGAGCTTGTCGATGCCGCCTTCCTTGGAGGCGATGTAGTTCACGATGCCCGAGGTTTCGCTGTAAGGATTGAGTAGCAGCGGGAACACGTACGGGAAGACACGCCCGTCGGTGGAGTCGGTGCGGCCGTGGTTGACCGTGATCAGCGGCACCTTGTCGGCGGTGATGCGGTCGATCATGGCATAGGCGATGCCGACCGAGAGCGGGTTCCAAGCCGCGGCACCGGCATGGCTCTTCTGCCGCTCATAGCATTCGACGCCGCGCTCGACCTCATACTGGGTCTCGCATTCGTCCCAGGTCAGCTTGACGCCGTTGACGCCGCCGTCGCGGATGTTGATGAGGTTGAGATAGTCGATGAAGCCGCCGAAGAAGCCGGTGCCGCCGGCCGCGTAAGGCCCGACGCGATAGCTCTGCAGCGGAAAAACTTGCTCGTCGGCGTGCGCGGCCGGTAAGGCCACCGACACGATCATCGCCGCGGACAGCGCCGCCGCCTTGATTGTGCTGAGGAAAGTCATGGTCGAGATACTCCCGGTATGGGCCGTCTTGGGTTCGGCCCCTTGTTCATTTTCGGATTGGATTCATTTTCAATGCATCAGCTCAAGTCGACTGCCAGGCGAACAGGAGCCGTCTTCGGAACCTGTCCCACAGCGCCACCAGCCCGTCGGGTTCAAGGATCAGAAACAGGATGATGAGCGCGCCCAGCACGATGCGCTGGCTCATGTCGAGCACGCCCGAGTCGAAGAGATCGCCAAGCAGAAAGCCGCCGAGGCGCGACAGAGCGAGTGGAAAGACCACGATGAGGGCGGCGCCGAAAAACGCGCCGCGGATCGAAGCCAGACCACCGATGATGATGATGAACAGGATCTGGAACGACCGGTCGAGATCGAAGCCGTCCGGCTCGACGGTCCTGAGATAGGCGAAGGCCCAGATGACGCCGGCAACCCCAATGATGAAGGACGAGATGGCGAAGGCCAGAAGCTTGGTCTTCAGGACCGGAATGCCGATGATGCGGGCGGCGGTTTCATTGTCGCGGATGGCGATGAAGTTGCGCCCGGTCTGCGACGAGACCAGCCTATAGGCAAGGAAGGTCAGCACAGTGACGATGGTCAGCGCGAACAGATAGCGGCCGATGGCGCCGTCGAGCGCGAAACCTGAAATCGACAGTCTCGGCGCGTCGATGACGCCGGACGCCGAGTTGTTGGAAAACCAGCTGAACTTGGTCAACGCCCATTGCATGAAGAACTGCGCGGCAAGGGTCGAAACCGCGAGATAAAAACCCTTCAGGCGCAGGCTCGGCAGGCCGAAAACGACGCCTATCGCGGCCGCCACTATGCCGGCCAGGAAGATGCTGCCGGCCAGCGGCAGGCCTTCGACACGCAGGTTGAAATTATAGGCGGCAAAGGCGCCGGCCGCCATGAAAGCAGCACTGCCAAGCGACACCTGGCCGGCATAGCCGGTCAGGATGTTCAAGCCCACGCCGGCGAGGCTGAGCGCCAGGAAAGGCAGCAGGATGGCCTCGAACAGATAGCTTGAGCCGATCAGCGGCACGACGCCGTAAGCGAAAGCGAGCAAAAGCACGGGCACGACCCATTTCGGCAGCGCCGGCGCGGCGGCGAAATCGCTTGTTATCGCGGTCATCGTTCAGATCCTCTCGACGAGCTTCTGACCGAACAGGCCGGAAGGGCGGATCAGCAGGAAGACGAGCGCGACGACATAGGCAAACCAGCTCTCTATGCCGCCGCCGAAATAGTCGCCGATATAGACTTCGGCGAGCTTCTCGCTGGCGCCGATCAAGAGGCCGCCGACGATGGCGCCGAGGATGGAATCGAAACCGCCGAGCACCAGCACCGGCAGCGCCTTGAGCACCACCAGCGACAGCGAGAACTGCACGCCCAGGCGTGCGCCCCACAGCAGTCCGGCCACCAGCGCGACGAGGCCGGCGGCGGCCCATACAGTGGCCCAGATCAGGGGTAGCCTGAGGCCGACCGCGAGTGCCGCGAACTGATCGTCGGCGACTGCGCGGAAGGAGAGGCCGATGCGGGTGTAGCGGAAGAACAGCGACAGCAAGAGGACCATGCCGGAAGCAACCACGGCCGCGAAAATATCGAACTGGCTGATCAGCACGCCGCCGATTTCCAGCGGCACATCCTCGATGCCGAGATCGAGGCCGTGGACCTGCGTGCCCCAGATCAGCTGGGCAGCGCCTTCGATGATGTAGGACAGGCCAAGCGTCGCCATGAACAGGGTGATCGGCGGCTTGTTGGTCAGTGGCCTGAGCACCGTGCGCTCGATGGCGATGCCGGTCGCCACCATGATGGCGAAGGTGACCACCAGCGCCAGCGCGAAGGGAATGCCGCGCTCGGAAAGGCTGACGAAGGTGAGTGCCGCAAACAGCAGCATCGCGCCTTGCGCGAAATTGAGCACGCCCGAGGTCTTGTAGATGAGCACGAAGCCGATCGCGACAAGCGAATACATGACGCCTGAGAGCAGGCCTCCGACGAGCACTTCGATGAAGAACTGGTAGTCGAAACCGGCGATCATATGCCTGCCCCGTCTTCATTGTCCGAGGCGACGCCGAGATAGGCATCGATGACGCGCTGGTCGTTCCTGACTTCATCGGGCGTGGCGTCGGCGATCTTGCGGCCGTAGTCGAGGACGGCGATTCGATCGGACAGACCCATGACGACGCCGACATCGTGCTCGATCAACACCACGGTGGTGGCGAAACGATCGCGCGCGGCACGGACGAAAGCCGCCATCTCGCTCTTTTCGCTCGCTGTCATGCCGGCCATCGGCTCGTCGAGCAAAAGCAGGCGCGGCGCGGCCACCAGAGCGCGGGCCAATTCGACACGCTTCTGCAGCCCATAAGGCAAGGTGCCGACAAGACGGTCGCGAATGGCGGTGAGATGGAGGAATTCGAGGACCTGTTCGGCACGGCTGCGTGAATCGCGCTGCTCGCCACGCGAGCGGCCGATGCCGAGCACCTGGCCGGCAAAGTTGGATTGAACCTTGTAGGCAAGGCCAGAGGCGACATTGTCGAGGACGCTGAGGCCCTTGAACAGTGCAAGGTTCTGGAAGGTTCTGGCGACGCCGAGATGGGCCAGCCGCTGCGTCGGGACCTGGGCATAGAAGGTACCGTCGAGCTGGACATGACCGCGATCCGGCCTGTAGACGCCGCTGATGACGTTGATCAGCGAGCTCTTGCCGGCGCCGTTAGGGCCGATGATGGCGCGGATCTCGCCTGGTAGAACCGACAGGTCGATATCGGCCAGTGCCACGACGCCGCCAAAGGACAGGCTGATGCCCTGAAGCGAAAGCAATGCTGAGGCAGCGCCGGCAACGGCCCCTGCCGGCTTGGCGACATCTTCGAACGACTGCTCCGGCCGTGGGCTTGACGGCAGGCCGCGCGCAAAGACCTCCGGTGCATAGGCGGAAGCCTCCATCACTCCGAGCGTATAAGTGGGCAGAGGCATTCCAATTGTCCTCGATTGCTTCAGCACGCGCGCAAATCCTCATTGCTGCTCGATGGCTCGAGCGCGCCGGGTAGCTTCCATGCGTGTGCTGGCCGGAATCTCTCCGGCCAACCTGTGCGGGTGACTATTCCGCCGCCAGCGACGCCGCTGCCTCGGCGTCTTCCAATTCGCGAACGAGCGGGATGACATGCTTGCCGAAATACTCGACCTCTTCCTGGAAGTGCAGGAAACCGAGCAGGATGAGATCCGCACCCGCGCGCTTCAGGTCGACGACGCGTTGAGCAACCTGCCTGGGAGTGCCGATCAGGTTGGAGCGGAAGCCGTCATTGTACTGGACCAGGTCGTCGAAGGACGATTTCGCCCAATTGCCCTCACCTTCCGGCGAGGCCTTACCGGCGTTCTTGACCTCATGGCCGAAAGCATTGACCGCGTCGGGATTGGCCTTGGCGATGATTTCGGCGAGCACTGCCCTCGCCTCGTCCTCGGTCTCGCGAACGACGGCGAAAGCGTTGACGCCGACCTTCACGGAATGGTTGTTGGCCTTCGCCTTGGCCCTGAGGTCGTCGACCTGCTTGGCGATTTCGGCCGGCGTGTTGCCGTTGGTGAAGTACCAGTCCGAAACCCGTGATGCCATGTCGCGTGCGGCGCGCGACGAGCCACCCTGGAAGATTTCGGGCAGCGGCTGCGGCGGCTTCGGCTTCAGCGAATATTGGTTGAAGCGGTAGAAATCACCACGGAAGGTGAAGCTGTCTTCAGTCCATATTCCGCGCAGCGCACGAATGAATTCTTCCGAGCGGCGGTAGCGCTCGTCATGGTCGAGCCAATGCTCGCCAATGGCGTGGAACTCGCCGCGGAACCAGCCGGAGACAAGATTGATCGCGACGCGGCCGTTGGTCAGGTAGCTGATGGTGGCGATCTGCTTGGCCGCCAGCGCCGGGTTCCATGGCCCGGGCAGGATCGCGGCGATGACCTTGAGCGTGGTGGTCGCCGCCAGCAGATCATGGCTGAACGCCACCGATTCATGCTGTTCGTCGGCGCCGTAGCCAGCGGTGAAACGGATCTGGCTGAGCGCGTAGTCGAAGCCGGACCTCTCGGCGATCTGCGCCAGCTTGCGGTTATACTCGGCCGAATGGTTGGTGCGCTGCTCGATGTTGGAGATCACCAGGCCGCCCGAAACATTCGGCACCCAGTAGGCAAACTTGATCGCGTCGGTCTCTGCGTGTGCCATGAAATGTCTCCCATTCAGGCCGTGTCATTGATCGATCCGGCCGCAACCGGACTTCGCCGATATTTATTATGTTTATAGAATATATATACAAAGAAGGATTTTCCGTTTTTGGGGCTCTCTTGGGACGGAAATACCAATTTTCGCTGCCGAACCCGGCCTGCAGATGTCAGCCCGCAAGAGGGCCATGCGCGGCATGGGCGCCGATCGCCTGCGCTGACGGTAGCGTAACCAGCAGCTTGGCAATTTCCC